>JAZRBC010000126.1:0-12962 GCA_045634905.1 Akkermansia sp. | reverse complement strand
ATCAAGCGTTTCTTCAAGCCGGAGGAAATCTTCGACAACGTGGACTGATTTTTTCACACTCCCGTATACAGGAAAGGGCAGCTGCGGCTGCCCTTTCTGCGTTTTCTACAACTTCAATTTCGCCCCGGCGCGGCGCAGAATGTGCCGTACTTCCTTCGTGTATGCCTGCGCAGCCTGAATGGGAGTCTCACCATCGGCATCGGCCTTGTTCACATCCACGCCGGCCTCCACCAGCATCTGAATCAGCTCGGGGGTGACCCCCACGCCGCTCCAGTGCAGCCAGGAGCCATCGCTCTGAACTTCCATACCACCGGTGGGTTCCGGATGGTGCAGATAGTACATGAGGGCGGTTTCTCCCTTGGCATTGCAGATATTCGGGTTCGCGCCTGCATCCAGGAGAGCCTGCATCACCTCTCTGGTCATAAAGTTCTGCATCAGCGCAGTATTTCCCTCCTTATCCTGAGCATTCACCTCTGCTCCACGCGCCAACAACAGACGAGTCGTCTCCACTCCGTCAGAGTTCTGCATCAGCGGGGTTGCTCCGGCATCATCACGGGCATTTACATCAAAACCTTTATCCAGCAGCCATCCTGCCAGTTCCACACTATTACTCAGAGCTGCAGAATGCAGGGGATAATGTGCATAAACCGGGTCATGATAGGAGATACCCCGCTCTTCCAACAGGCGGGCACATGCCTGGGTATCACGCCCATCCTTATCCGGGCCGAAGTCACCCAGGCTATTCCAGATGGGGATTCCATTCCGGGCATCTGAGCAGCGCGGTACCACTCCGCCGGCATCAAGAACAGCCCGGAGATACTGGGGATAACTGCTGGCGGCAGCTCTTGCCACATCCTCGGCTTCCACCTTCGCACCGGCATCAAGCAGGCTCTGCACCACCTCCATCTCGCCGCGCCCGTAAAGAAGTGCTATCCACAGAGGGCGGCTCCCCTTTTCTGTGCAGAGATTCGGATCTGCGCCTGCCTCAAGCAAGCTTTTCACCCCGGCAGCATCGCGTTCTTCTGCTGCCTTGACCAGCGGAAGCTCGCCGGATCCCAACGGAGTGTTCACATCCACACAAGCTGGCAGCACCAACCCCAGCCATACCACCACCGCAAACTTGCACCAAGGTACCCATCTACAGCTCATGTGCACCGTATAACACGGTTCTCCACATGAGTCAAGCACTTTCAACGGCGGCGCTTCCTGCTGCTACTGCTGCTGCTCCGGCGCTTCGGTTTACGGGTAGTGGCCTTCTTACGCGGAGTAGTGGTCTTCTTTTTGGCGGGTTCAGCCTTCTTAGGTGCAGGCTCCACCTTGGCCGGGGGCGCGGGGGGCTCCACCACCGGGGCTTTCTGCACCTGAAGAGTCGTAGCCGGATTCATCACCCGGGCAAAGGCTTCAATCCCCTCCGCCAGTGCAGAAGCCAGCTTCATCTGCGTTTCCTCTGCATTCAGCCGGGTTCCTTCCTCGGGATTGGTGGCAAACCCCATCTCCACCATGGCAGCGGGGCAACGCAGGGAACTCAGCGGGCTGTAGTACACACGGCGGCAGCCGGCATCTTCCATCTCGGCCTTCTCCACCAGGGAAGATTGCAACGCCATGGCCAGAGCCATGCTCGACTGGTTGAATTCATGGCCGGGCAATGGCTTATCATCACCGGTCGGAGGAGCCAGCGTATACACCTGAGCCCCCTTCATATCGCTGCGTCCGCTGTTCAGGTGCAGACTCACATATACGGCCAGCGGAGCGGCATTCGCTTTATCCACCCGCCCCTGGGGGGAAAGATATTGATTCTGGTCGCGGGTAAAAATAACCTCATAACCACGTTTCTTCAGTTCCGCCCCCAGCTTGATAGCCACCACCAGCACGGCATCCGCCTCGCGCACATACGAGGTTACAGCACCGGTATCATGCCCGCCGTGCCCCGGGTCAATCACCACCGTGCGCACCGCCCGGCGATTCGCAATATACGTAGGCCGGAGCACAGGCTCCACTACCTGCAGCACATCCTGCCGGGAAACCAGTAAATCTCCGGAAGTATCCTCGATTACAGGATACGAAAGCATCACCAGTCGCTCCTGAATTCTCAGCTCTCTGGGCGCAGGCCCGAAGCAGAGCACCACCTCACCGTTCCCCAGCAAGCGTTGCCCGGCCACCTTCCGCCCCTTCGGCTGCATGGGCATCAGTTTATAAAAACTCCGCAAATCCTCCAGCGGGACATAATCCACACCATCGACCTGTCGCACATGCCATGTGCCCACATCCGGAGCCGGCTGAGCAGCAGCCGGTGCAGCAGGCTCCGTCTGCATCTGAACCTCGGCAGCCCTGGCTGCAGCATCAGTCTCATTGGCACTGGTAACCCCGGGCATAGCCAGAACCAGCCACACCGGCACCATGCACCAACCGCACCATCCTGCCATGCGCATGCTCATCACTTTTTCGAAGAATAGTTACGGATGCTGGCCCCCGACATACTGGTACGCACCCGCCCGGCTCCGGGGGTGGCAGAGGAAGCCACGTTGCGGGCAGGTCTGCACACAGTATTATTGTAAGCCACAATTCCCTTGCATATGCTGTCTGCCAGCAGGTCCTGGTAACGGGAAGTGGCCATCCTGCTGCATTCCGCAGGATTGGAAACAAAACCGCCCTCAAACAGAATAGCCGGACGGCGAATCGTGCAGAGCACGGAAAAACGAGCCCGCTGAATCCCGCGGTCTATGGCTCCCGAGCTGCGGATAGCACGGCTGTGCACCGCTGTTGCCAGCGCTATATTCTCGCTGTCCTGGTTATTACCAGCCAGGTCATCAAATCGCCGGGAACGGGCAAAGGGAGAAGTTGTTCCCTGCGGAGCCAGCGTGAATGTCTCGATACCACTGGCAGCGGCTCTCCCGGAATTATGGTGTATGCTCACAAAAACCGAATCAGGAATCCGGTTGGCAATCTCCACACGCTGCTGCAGGGTCAGAAAATAATCACCATCGCGGGTCATCACCACCTTGTACCCCTGCTGCTCCAGGCGGCGGCGCAGCTTACGCGCCACAGCCAGATTCAAATCCTTCTCCCTGGCGATACTGCTCACAGCCCCGGCATCGTGGCCACCATGCCCCGGGTCAATCACCACCGTGCGCAGTTTTGCGGAGGGGGTGTAGCGAGGACGCAACACCGGATCCACCAGCTTCCGCATATCGACAGAGGAAATCAGCAATTCACCATCATCCTTCCGCACCGGGTGGGACAACACGTAGCGGTAGTTATTCACGTAGAAATCCTGCTTGTTTTCCTTGAGCGACACCACGTGTTTTCCACTACCATAGGAAACACAACCGGGGCGTCCTTTTTTCGGGGAAAAGCGGTAAAATCGCCACACATCGCTCAATTTCACATATTCAACGCCATCAATCTCCCGCACAGCCCAGACTCCCTGTGCCGAAACACCCCCTGCCAGGCACATCACCAGCGCCAGCATCATCACCATCATCTGCGTTAAAATACGTCCCATACGTCTATCCGCTTCCCCATTCTACCACCGGCATTCAGCCCCCTCAAGTACAAAATGCTACTCTACTCCATTTTATGTCACGCTGCCGTGTCAGCGTTACACATATTTCTTGACACCCGAAGAAAAAACAGGCAAAATGCGTCCGCTTTCAACCGGAAGGTAAAGGAGAGATGGCTGAGTTGGTCTAAGGCACTCGACTCGAAATCGAGCGTGGCAGAGATGTCACCGTGGGTTCGAATCCCACTCTCTCCGTTTGTGGCAGGCTGCAGTTCCATGAGCTGCAGCCTGTTTTGTTTTCACCCCTTCCTTGACATTTTCCATTCGCTGACACACGCATGCTTGACATTGAAGCAAGGAATCAGGTAGGATATAGGAGCAATCCCCCCATCCGAACTTCACATACGCACATGAAATCGACTCTGCTTTTCATCTGTTCCCTGCTGTGTCTGGCGTTTTTCTCGTGGCAACTGGTGCAGACCGGCCAGCCGATAGAGCCCAGCAAGGATGCCTATGAGCAAGTCATGGATGCTAAAGCCGCAGAACTGCTGCTCAAAGACCAGCAGGGGTTCAACTGGATTGTGGGCATGCTGAACCTGGTCATGGCCTCCGTGGCCACACTTGTCGCCTTCTGCAGTCTGTTTCTGCTGCGCAAGCCTGCGCTGCTGCACTGGCTTCGGCTGGGACTCTTTTTTGCTAATATACTTATAGTTATATCCTGCGCAATTCTCTTCGGCGTAACACTGGTGGAAACCATGCAGCCCACACCGCGCTGCCTGGGGCCGGTATGGCCCTGGACATCCTCATTCTGGGAACACGCTATCAAACACGTGCAGCAGGCCGGCATGTTCCTGGGCTTGTGCTGCGGTATGCTGGGCGGAGTGAACTGCGCTGCTTTCTACTATGCACGGGCCCGCCGCCGCATGTACAACGGCGAATAAACGTCACCCCAGCGCAGGAAGGCGGAAAAAGCGGCACGCATTGGCCGTGGTGGCAGCCGCCACTTCCTCCAGACTGATTCCGCGCAGCGCCGCAAGTTTCTCGGCCACGAAACGGGTGCGGCCGGGGATATTGAGCTTGCCACGGTGCGGCTCAGGGGAAAGGTAGGGAGAATCCGTCTCTACCATGATGCGTTCCAGCGGCGCCCATGCCGCCACGGCCTGTACATCGGCCGTTTTCTTGAAAGTAATGATTCCGGTGAAGGAAATCAAGCCATCGAGTTCGTCGAATACACGCCCGGCCTGCTCCTTTGAACCGATGAAGCAATGAAAAACGGGTCTCACTTTCGGGAAATTGCGGGCAATGGCGAAGGCATCGTCAAAGCAGGCAGTTCCTTCCTTATCACGGGTATGCAGGGAGATATTCAGCCCCAGCTCCTCAGCCAGCGCAAAGTGTTTTTCCAGCAGCACTTTCTGCCGGGCGTAATATGCGGCAGTATCCCATCCCTCAGGCGCGTCCCAGAAATAGTCCAGACCGGCTTCTCCAATGGCTGCCTGCGGATTCTGACGACACAGGTCTGCCATGTATTCAAAATCATCATCGCTCACATTGGTCACCTCTGAGGGATGAGCCGCCAGGCAGGACGTAACGAAATCGGGCATACGGCGGGCAAGTTCCAGCTGCGGCAGCCAGTCCTGCGGGTGTGTTCCCTGCGAGATACAATGCCCGACCCCCAGCGCAAGCGAATCAGCGCGGAGCTGCTCCAAATCCTCATATTTATCATGAATCAGGTGGCAATGCGTATCGATAATCATGCGCACCGTATACACCAGCCGCACCGAATTGTCAAGGAGAACATGCTCCGTCCGAGGAACAGACGCGAGCCGTTTCTTGACAACATGCACTCAAGCTGGTACGATAAGGGCACGTGGCAAAGCCGCTCACAGAGATTGCAGCAAAATCCCCTGCCTTTGCCGGGGAGCTGGAGCGCCTGCGCCGCGAGGGCTCGAAAGAGGAACCCATGGTGCTGGACAGAGTGAGTCCGGCGGCCTATTCCTTTGTGGCGGCCATGGTGGCAGCAGCATCTGACAGACCGCGGCGCGTGTGGGTGGTGGCAGATGCCCTGCCCGTGCAGGAACGACTGGCGGCAGAGTGGGAGCTCTGGCAGGGACCACAGGCAGTTTTCGTGCCGGAGCAGGAAATACACATCAACAACGGCATTTCCGACCCGGACCTGGCAGCGGAACGACTGGATGCTCTGCGCGCCATCTCGGGTCCGCCCGGAGAAACACAGGCCGTCATCGTAACGGCTGCAGCTCTGCTGCAACCCGCACCGAGTTTCTCCGCGGGAGCCGGATTCACCCTCACGCTGAATGCAGGCTGCGAATACCCGCTGGATGACGTGTGCACCGCCCTGACTGACCACGATTTCGAGCGCGTAGACCAGGTGACCGGGCGCGGCGAGTGGAGCTTGCGCGGCGGTATTCTTGACGTATTTCCCCTGCAGTCGCCCTGGCCTCTGCGCATCGAATTCTTCGGCGACGAGGTGGAAAGCATCCGTGCCTTCGATATCGACTCCCAGCTTTCATTCAGGAAGCTCGAAACCGCCGACCTGGTGCTGGATGAACCACCCGCCGACAGACCGCTGGGCGAATGGATTTCCAGCAATGACTGGGTGGTGAGCCTGCCGGGCTGCGGAGTACCGGGTCACGTGCTGGTGTATGAGCTACCCCCCGACCGCGATGACGTGCTGCCGGATATCGACACGGTGAACGCCGGGGATAACACCGCCATTTTCGGCACCCCGCTGGGCAGTTTCGAAACCGGCGATTTTGTGATGCAGGAAGCCCGCCGCCAGCTGGCCGGCATGGAGCTGCGCAAGTGGCGCGAACAGAAGTGGCGCGTGGTCATGTTCTTCCCCCACGAGGGTGAAAAAAGCCGTTTTGAGGAAATCTGCGGCGAAGACGATTCCTGGTCCGGCGTGCAGAGCCGTGATGGTGACCTGCCGCTGGGCTTCTCCATTCCCGGCGCCAGACTGGCTGTCCTCTCGGCGGCAGAAATATTCGGCCGCTACTCCACCCCACGCAGCCGCAAGCAGGACGACCGCACCGACCGCATGCGCCGGGAGCGGGCACAGGCTCCCCTCCGTGAAATCGAAGAGGGCGATTTCGTCATCCATGCATCCCATGGTCTGGGTAAATTCGCAGGCATCGTCCGAGACCCGCAAAGCGGTGAGGAAGAAATACATATCAAGTATGCAGACGGTGTACTGCTACGCATTCCGCTACAGCAGAGCCACCTGGTGTCTAAGTACGTCGGATTAGGTGCTAAGACACCCGAACTGAGCAAGCTCGGCGATGCCCGCTGGAGGCGCGCCTGCCAGGCGGCAGAAAAGGCGGTGCAGGACTACGCCGCGCAACTGCTGGAGGTACAGGCCGAGCGTGAAAGCAACTCGGGCTATGCCCACCCGGCAGACTCCGGCTGGATGTGGCAGTTTGAATCCAGTTTCCCCTACCGCGAAACGCCTGACCAGCTGCGGGCCATCTCGCAGACCAAGGCAGATATGGAAAGCGGCCGCCCTATGGACCGCCTCATCTGCGGCGATGTAGGATTCGGCAAGACCGAAGTGGCTATCCGGGCGGCCTTCAAATGCGTGACCGGCGGGCGCCAGGCGGCCATTCTGGCACCCACCACAGTGCTGGCCGCGCAGCACTACCGCACCTTCCGCACGCGAATGAGCGAATACCCGGTGCGCATCGAGTTGCTCAGCCGCTTCACTCCTGCCAGAAAGGTGAAGGAAATCGTGGCAGGCATTGCAGATGGCTCGGTGGATATCGTCATCGGCACCCACCGTGTCATTTCCAAGGATATCACATACAAGAATCTGGGCCTCGCCGTCATTGATGAGGAACAGCGTTTCGGAGTGAAACACAAGGAGCAGTTCAAGCGCATGTTCCGCATGGTGGATATGCTCACCCTCTCCGCCACGCCCATTCCACGCACTCTTTATGTAGCGCTCATGGGCGCTCGCGACATGAGCACCATCGAAACCCCGCCGCTGAACCGTCTGCCGGTGCAGACCGCCGTATGCCCGTACAATGAAAAACTCATTGCGGATGCCATCGAACGCGAGCTTGCGCGCAACGGCCAGGTATTTTTCCTTCACAACCGTGTGCAGAGCATCCTGAAGATGAAGGATGAACTGCAGCGGCTTGTGCCGAAAGCCCGCATCGTGGTCGGCCATGGACAGATGGACAAGGGGGAGCTGGAACTCATCATGCGCGATTTCGTGGACGGTAAGGCAGACGTGTTGCTCGCCACCAGCATCATTGAAAGCGGCATCGACATTCCCAACGCCAACACCATCATCATTGACCGTGCAGACCGCTTCGGCCTCGCAGATTTGTACCAGCTGCGCGGTCGCGTGGGGCGCGGCGGCCACCGTGCCTATGCCTACCTGCTGCTGCCTCGCCAGGCACTCTGCACCAGCGATGCCCGCAAGCGAGTCTCCGCCATCAAGCAGTACACCGAGCTGGGCAGCGGCTTCAAAATCGCCATGCGCGACCTCGAAATCCGCGGTGCCGGAAATCTTTTAGGCACCCAGCAGAGCGGCCATATCGCCGCCATCGGGTTCGAGCTGTACTGTCAGCTGCTCCGCCAGTCCATCGAGCGCATGCAGGGCAAAGTACCCACCATCCGGGCTGAGGCTAATTTCAAGGCGGATTTCATCTGCCTGAGCGAAGCCAGCATGGCCACCCGGGCGGATGCCGATAAATTGCTGGGCGCCTACCTGCCCGCCGCCTACATGGAATCCACCAAAGCGAGGATGGAGGCTTACACCCAGCTGGCGCGTGCCTGCACCACCGACGACGTAGACGATCTGGACCGCCAGTGGCGCGACCGCTTCGGCCCCCTTCCCCGCGAGGTGAGCCACCTGCTCACCGTGCACAAAATCCGCATTCTCGCCACCCGCCGCAATATCTCTCAGGTGGAAATCAGCGGGCAGAAGCTCATGCTCACCCGCAACAACGACTACATACTCGACAACAAACGCTTCCCCCGCCTGCAGAAAATCAAACCTGCAGAAAAGCTCCAGGAAGCCCTCCGCATGCTCCAGTGCATGTGAACAGCGCTCACTCTTTCCGGGAATGGTACCTGGCGCCGTGCTGTTTCAGTAAATCGTAAGCGGCTTCGGTCATTTCCTCGCCGCGGAACATTTCGGCCATATCTAGCAAGGACTGACCATGCCGCAGCACCTGGGTATCTGCACCGGCTTGCAGTAGGAGTTCCAGACATTCCTCAGAGCAGCCCTTCAGATTCAGAAGCGGCATGGCGGCCCACACCGCGTGGCGACCATGGGCGCTGCAGGCATCGGGGCTTACCCCGGCAGCCAGCAGACGGCGAACCTCATCGGCGTGGTTGTGCATGGCATGCCACACCAGCTCATACTCAGGCTTGCTGGCTTTCACCCCCTTGTCCCGGAGAATCCGGACCAGGTCTTCGTTATCATACCAGCAGAGGGCCAGATCCAGCGCATTGTGTCCCTCCGGAGTACGGGCCTGCACATCTGCGCCCGCAGCCAGCAGCATGTTGAGCGACTCTGCCGCTTCCTCCTGCTGCGGGTCATCCTCAAACAAACCAACACCCACGCCATAGGCATTCAGCAGAGGCGAGCGGCCGTTCTCATCGAGCGCATTTACGTCTGCCCCTTCATCCAGCAGGCGCGCCACGTCTGCGGCATCCCAGTTACCATACTCAAAGGTAACCGCCTTCAGCAGCTCGGCGTTCCGTTGTGAAGCACAGGCCGCCAACAGCCCGCAGAAGGCCGAAAGCACAGCTGATCTCAAGAATGATTTCCTTTTCATGCCTTATATTGAATGGGTTTCCACACGGCTCGTTTACGGATAGCTTCCAGCAGATTAAGCCATTTCTTGTAGGAGGAAGCTCTGAGGATGTAATTACCGCCATCTTCTTTGATGCTTACACTACTGACCGGCAGCAGGAACTCCTGCGCACGCTGATTTTCTTCCACTCTGATGCGGAAATATTCTCCACCCTCGGAATAGGTATCCTCATGGCACACACGCGGAGCAACGGGAACCATGCGGAACAGCAAATCATCCAACGCATTTACTTCTGACTCTGTCAGCGCTACCTCAGCCCCCTGGTTCTGCTTCCACATATGAAGATGAACAGCAGCCCCGCGGAAGATGGCTTTCCGCATCTGCAACTGGAAATCCTCACTATATTCCGACTTCACCAAATCCGACCATATGTTCGATTGTGCGGCAGTCACGAGCTCTCCCTCGCGCTGGCTCACCTGCTGCACCAGAGCCTTGAAATGCTCCGCTACCGGGGGTGGCAGATAGCGCAGATTCACACCTTTCACGAATGACACCTCGCTCAGCATCACAATCTGCCCCCGCGGCTCCGTCACCGAAACAAAGTGCCAGGTCGGCTTATGCCAGCGGTCGTGAGTTCCGGCAAAGATGTCAATCTCGCACGATTCCTGAAGCTCATTTATTCGCTTCAATTCGAGCATTTCCTCCGGATTCAGCCGATAAACCCGGTAGCTTCCACCACCGGGACGCAACAGGCCTTCTTCGTACACAAGATACGCCTCGCAGATTTTCAGCTCCTGCTGCACCAGGCTGATGCAACCCTGCAGACAGAACAGCAGCGGCAGCAGAAAACAAATACACAGTCTGAATTTGAACTTGTTCATCTTTTTATTGAGTTACATGGAAAAAGTCTGGCGGTACAGGCGCATTCTTGTCAAACACGCCTTGCGGGGTAACGAGGAACTCCGGAGCACGAGAAGAGGCGGCGGTAACGTCCACCGGCAGATTGTGGGAATACGGCTGGCATTGCGGCGTAGCAGAGACATTGACCTTCAGACGCGTTGGGGCAGCATGTCTCATCTCTACACTCGCACTGCCCAGATTCTCCATATCCAGTACACAGCACAAATGCCATGCCCCGGCTACAGCTCGATACACCATCACCGTATTTGCATCTCGCCCACTGGTGTAACCCGTGATGCAAAAGACAAAAAACTCGGCATCCGCTTGATGCAGCTTGAAATACAAAGCACCGAAAGGCGCCGGCGGCACGCAGCAGGAATCCTGCTCCAGCAGGCGCTCGACCCGCTCCTGCTGTTCCGCCGTAAAGCCGGTAAACTCGTGCAGCACCGGGATTCCATACGGAATTTCATCCGCACGGCTCAAGTGCAACCAGCCCGGAAAAACCAGAAGAATCAGGAGAAACCGAATCATAACAACTGCATTTTCACTTCTTTACATACAACAACCAGCAGCGTTTCTGCGTGGAGGAATACCACATGACTGTATAGCGGAAATCTTCCTCACGACGGCAGAGAATACACGCATCTTCCGACCGTTTCCACCATTCCGGTGCTTTCAGATGCGACACATCGCCCACAGCTCGCTTAGTTTCCCACCCGGGCAACTGTGCCGCCCAGGCAAGAAGCTGCGCTTCGCTTTCCGCCGGCACATCAAAGCGCCATATCCACTCGGCCACCTGCCAGTCTGCATACGATGCCCGGTAAATAGTCTGAGCAAAAGGCGGCACCTTGTCGTGCTCGTACTCCTCCAGCGCTGCATACGCCACCGGGTGCTGGTGAATTTCCGCCACATCGCCCGATGAAAGAAGATAGAACACACCCGCCATAAGCGAGAAGATGGCAAGCAGCCCCCCGCCCAGAGTAACCAGGCACCCAGTAATCTTAGCTCTCATTTTCATCAAAAGAGGTCTCCTCCTTTGTACAAAAGCGTTACCTCATACCAGTTCTTCATCACACCATCGCACTCCAGCTCTTTGAGTTTCCCCCATTTCAGCTGAATCTCAGGTTGATGCCCATCTATCTTCAGTTGAGTGCAGATATTGCGGTGCCAATTATTCAGAGCCGCTTCGACCTCAACGGCAGAATCAGCAGGAATATGATACAGCACCAGCGCAATAATCACGGTGGTGAGCACCCAAGGTAATGTTCGAGTCAATAAGTTCTTCATTTTTGGTTACATCCTGAATTTTGCAGGAACATATCCGTTGACCAGCGCGCGCAGCTCGGTAATCAGTTTTTCCTCCAGCAGACAGCGGGCACTTTCGCCTCCGGATGAGTGCAGAGACCAGATTTCCACCTCTCTGCATACTCCGCCGACTGACAGGAACAACGCCGGGGCTGAATACGATACCCGACGCCCTACGCGCCGATGCCCGCCGGACCGGCGGATATACTCCGGATTGGAGCGAATCTGCTGCACGATTTCCGCCACCCGGAGCAAATCTTCTGAAGATAAAGCCCGCGAGAAGTGCACCGATTCCTCTACCACGCGTCCGCTATGAATCACTCGTTTCAGAACGCGCACTTCACCGTGCGTAGGTTCAGCCGCCTGTATGGCAGCCAATTTCTCCTGAATCAGCGCACGATCTGCCGCAGCAGATTCCACGTGGCGATATGACTTGGCCTGAACCGCGCCGCCGGATACCAGCATCAGGGCAAATAAACATGCTGTAACCCGGAAAATCATCTGTCTTTATGATTCACGTACTGGAAAGTGGACGGGAAGCTATACTTCACATTCACGCAATACCATGCGTGCCCCGGCGGCAAGGGAGCAGGTTCCTCGCAATATTGGTTCCACTTCGCAGGAACCTTCCGGCTGACCGATACACTGAACTGCTCAGCCTTCAACGGCCCGGAGAACAACAATCCGCCCAGCAATGAACGCATCTGCTCCTCTGTAGGCAAATCTGCAAATTCCTCATCCGTCAGCGCGTAATAGTGTTCATAGTCATGTTCATTGCCACGGGTGCTATTCCGACTGCTTGTTTCAGACGCCTGGAGCCCCGCGGGTACTAACCCCTTATTCAGATAATCCTGAATGAAGAAGCCAGTGAGCTCTCTGACCTGGCAGACAAGCTGTTCCTCCGCCAGGCTCCAGCTGATTTCCTGCTCTTTCTGCTGCTCCCGGAGTTGCTCAATCTGCCTGTTTTCAACATACAGAGCGGCAATCACCACGACCGCCACCAGATGCAGCCAGTAATGCACCGACAAATCAAGAAAAAGGTCTTTCAGTTTCTTCAGTTTGTTTTTCATCTTCCTTTACTGTATTTAACTCCTGTTGCGACCGCTTCCGCAGACTTCTTTTGAAAGAATCATATCATATTCAGCGATTCCGGCAAGCAGAAAAAACCATCCGGAATCATCCATTTGTTAAAAGCGCCATGGCAGGTATACTTCCGCCCAACCGATTCGGAAAGCAATCGTAGCACAGGAAAACAGAAAGATAAACAGCGAGACTCCCCAATGCCCCACACGGCCAAGAAGACAGAGCATGGAGGTGACAACAGTAACAAAAGGCGCAAGCAAAGGAATGGCCAGCAGGACAAAGGAGAACAATACATAGTCCGTACTGAAGCTCTCCGGGGCCAGAACATCCGGCAGCAAAGTCAGGCTGCACAGAACACCCCGGTAGAAACACCAGATAACCCAGGTAAGGAA
>JAZRBC010000125.1:0-2000 GCA_045634905.1 Akkermansia sp. | reverse complement strand
TAGCGGGCCTTCTTATCCTCCGGCAGGTCGGCGCCGCTTTCGCGGAAATCGGCCAGGGTTTCGGAGATGAAACGCTGCTTCACGGCGGAGAGTTCCTGCACCCAGGGCTGCGCGGCGGCATTCTTGAGCACGGTGTAGAGCTGCGGGTTGAGCGTTACGCTGCTGGAGTAGATGACCACCTCGGGCATGAGTTCGTTGATGACCTCGCGCAGCTCGGGGGAGTCCATGACCGAGCGCAGGTGGTTCAGGCGCTGCCAGCCGCGCATGAGGGCGGCGCTGCTGTTTTCCAGCGCGGCAAAGGTGTTGTCGTAGCTCGGTTCCTGCACCTGGCAGATGGAAGCCACCGTGGCTTTGGCCTGTTCAATGGCCAGGCGGATATCCACACGGGCTTTTTCCGGGCTCAGCTGCGACCACGCAGGCAGCTGCGTATCATCAAGAAAGGGGTGTTCGAGTGTCATCTTGCGCCCATGATACCACGCCACCCCCGGCGGAGCAATAGGCCATTGCGTTCTATTTGCCGGGAGTTTTTGATTTGTTCTCGGAATCCCGACCGTTATTTCTCAAAAGGATTCACGCAGAGCATCACGCACAGCCACAGCAGGCCGCCGCTCAGCAGGAGATAGATGAGAACCTCTGCTATCCTGCCGAGCCGGTTGAGGGCGCTTTTCCATGCGCCGTGAATAAACAGGCAGAGGCAGAGCCCCGGAAGCAGGACAAGTATGTAGTAGGCAAAGGCAAACAGGGAGATACCATAGGCACCGCTGCCCATGGTGGTGGTAAATTGAATCTGCTTGTCGAATTGCTCCATATGCCCGGCAAGCATGTGCCCGGCTATGATGGTCAGGCCCATGGGGATGCGGCAGCGCATCCCCATCCCCTTGAAGACAAAGAAGAGCAGAGTGCCCAGCAGCGGTATGCCGATGTAGTACAGCCCCGCAACAAACCAGCAGATGGGCAGGGAATACTGCCAGGTGGGTGGCTGCGACGATAACTGCACCTGCTGAATGATGAGACATAACACCAGCAGCACCGCCAGGGTGCGCCACGCATAGTACCTTATCTGCCGGATGTCGGGGCGGGGTGCCGGTGTTTCTTTCTCCGGCTGAATCTCCACACGCTGGGATTCAGTGCAGACTTCCTCCACGTGGTGCCGGATGTCGGGGCGGGGTGCCGGTGTTTCTTTCTCCGGCTGAATCTCCACACGCTGGGATTCGGTGCAGACTTCCTCCACGTGGTGCCGGAATTCCGCGTCCTCTGCCATGTATTCGGGGGTGTGGAAATCCAGCATGCAGAAGGGGGTGCCTTCTGTGGGGTCGGAATAGGGGTAGTCATACATCACGGTGATGACTCCGCCGTTCTCAAAGCGGAGCATGTAGGGGTCGCCATCGCCGTAGATGCCCAGCAGGCGGCTTCCGATGAAGGAATGGTGCAGGTTCCCGGTATCCAGCGGATTATTGGTGCGGCGAACTTCCGGTGCATCTGCAGGTACTTGTCCGGCCTGGCAGAAATCGCCACTAGCGGGGCGGTGAATGATACGCTCCGCGCAGACGAACCAGAATTCGCATTCTTCGCCTGTTTTTCGGTAGTGGATGGTTTTCAGCATGGCGGGAAAGGAAAAATCTCCGCCACACTGCTGTGTGACGGAGAGTGAAAAAGCAGCGCTTTCTTAGCCCATGAGGATGCTCAGGCAGCGGGGGTCGAGCTGTTCCCAGGGGAGGTCGGCCTTGGTGAAGTGGCCGTAGTTGGTGGTCTTGCGGAAGATGGGTTCACGCAGACCCAGCACGCGCTCCATGTCGGCGGGCTTGAAGGAGAAGGCTTCCTTAATGCGGTCGATGATGACCTGCTTGTCCACCTTGGCGGTGCCGAAGGTCTCTACATCAATCATGATGGAAACGGGGCTGGCCTTGCCGATGGCGTAGCCCACCTGCAGCTCGCAGCGGTCTGCCAGGCCGGCGGCCACCACATGCTTGGCCACCCAGCGGCACATGTAGGCACCGGAG
>JAZRBC010000124.1:0-4369 GCA_045634905.1 Akkermansia sp. | reverse complement strand
TGGGGCAAACCATACACTCACATGTACAACATGTCGCCAAATGAAATCGCACATAATCCTTACAATAATACGAAGACCTGGAGCCTTTCAGGGATACAAGGGATAACTCCAGGCAACGATTTCACCCGAAATAATTTTAAGAGCGACTTACGCAACATAATCGAAAAAACCGCACCAGATACAATCATCTGCATTGATTACGATATACATCCGGATCATCGAGCTTTGTCTCTTCTTTTCGAAGAGGTCTTGTGCGATATGCTAAAAGAAAATAGAAACTATGCTCCGTTTATTTTAAAGAGCTTTGCATACAGTACAGCTTGGCTCAGCCCTCTCGATTTCTATTCAGACAACCTACCAAGCACGAAAAACACGAGGAATGCCCCCTACATGCAGGAAACCAACTGCTATAACTGGGCAGACCGGCTCAGGCTGCCGGTCTCAAAGGAAGCACTCACGAGAGTTCTTTCGGGTAATATCATCAGAGATTCCTTCATGGAAAACGATTCTCAGCTGGGAAATTCACCGGGAATGGAAAATGCCATTGTTAATAGCGATCGAGTATTCTGGTGGAGGCCTACTGCAAGCCTGCTTTACAACGCAATCATTTCAGGAAATGGAGGTAACATTTCTCACTTGAATGACTTTAAGCTCTACGATTCAAAATCCATTGGTGACTATTCAGCAGCACCTCCAGTCGATCATGGATGGACAATGCCCAAGGAAAATGCACACATAGAAATTCAGTTAGATACCCCGTCAATTGTTTCAGAGATACGGTTGTACGATCAGATACGTCTCGATAATCAAATCAAACAACTCACCATTACTCTGAGCAACGGCAAGATTCTTCATGTAGCAGATTTGCCTGCTAACGGCTCTCCTAAAATCATCAAGACGAATTGCAATGAAACCATCCGCGGTTTTTCATTACACATAACGAATGCAGTCGGGATTGACGCAGGATTAGCTGAAATCGAAGCATATTCTGAACCGCCGAAGGCTCCTATCAACGTAGTCAAGTTAGTGGATAGCAATGATGATTTCATCTACGATCACACTGTTGATGACTCAGGGGAGCTGAGTTTTACCATCTATTCATGGCCAATCCAAGACTCCTCATCCTACAAAGTTTTTTTAACCAAAAATGGCAAAATAAACGAGTTAAAAACAGATAACGGCACAAAGTATTTCAATGTAAGATTAAACAGAGGAGAAGAAGCAGTTATTGAGATAAAGGACGCTAACCATAATACACTTGATAAAGTTCGTATCCATAACCCGGAAAACTGGCAACGCGCAATCCGTAGGATTCAACAAAAGCTGGATTCTATTATGAAAGACTATTCTTGGTCTGCGCAAATCCGCTTCTATAAAAGGCTGTTTCGTTATTACGCCAACAATCTATCCCCCCAATTCAATCTGTCGACACATTAACATGAAGACTCATTTATACTAAGACATTGCCCTCTATAATAACGAACTGGAGTGGCTTTCAGGCTGGCAATGAGTATGCTATTGGCTTGCTAAACGGAGCAATTTGCGCTACAATGCCGCGCACATGAACGCTACACAGATTCGGCAGGTACTGGAAGAGACCGGGGTGAGCCCCTCCAAGTCGCTGGGGCAGAACTTCCTGGTGGACGAAAACATCGCCCGCTGGATTGTGAGCCAGCTCGAAATTGAGCCTACGGACTGCGTGGTGGAGGTCGGCCCCGGCACGGGTGCGCTTACCGAGCACATGGCTCCGCTCTGCCGCAAGCTGATTCTGGTGGAATTCGATGCCCGACTGGCTGAATACCAGCGCCGCCGCTGGGCTGATACGCCTCATGTGGAGGTACACCATGCCGATGGTGCCAGCTGGGATCCGCGGCCGCTTTTCGTAGAACAGCCGGTCAAGTTCATGGGCAACCTGCCGTACTCCGCAGGTGGTGCCATACTGGCGAACTTCCTCACCTCTCCCTGTGCTGTATCACGAGCCGTGGTTATGCTGCAGAAGGAATTCATCGACCGCATCCTGGCTCAGCCCGGAGATGAAGCCTACGGCCTGCTCTCGCTGCGCATCCAGATGGACTGGGTACCGCGTGCGCTCAAGACCGTGCCGCCGGAGGCATTCAACCCGCGCCCGAAGATTGACTCCACGGTGATGCTGCTCACCCCGCGCGACCCGCGGAGCCTGCCGCCCTATGACCACCGGCTCATGGATGAGCTGATGCGCCGCTGCTTTGCCCAACGTCGCAAGCAGATGCACAAGCAACTGCCTGATACCCCCGCCTGGAGCGAAGTATCTGCTGCGCTGGGCATCTCCCCCACGGCTCGGCCCGAGGAACTGGGGCTGGAGCAATGGGTGCGCCTCACCAATGCCTACGACCCGCATCCTCTGGCCTCCGTGGCGCAGAAGGATGATGAAATTTTCGATGTAGTGGATGAGCAGGACAAGGTGCTGCGACAGGCCACCCGCAAGGAAGTGCACGACCAGGGCCTGATTCACCGGGCCGTGCATGTGCTCGTGTTCAACAAGAAGCACGACTGCCTGCTGCAGCAGCGCTCGCTGCTCAAGGACCGCCACCCCGGCGTGTGGGATTCCAGCGCTGCCGGTCATCTGGATGCCGGCGAAGACTACGACACCGCCGCCCGCCGCGAACTGGAAGAGGAACTCGGTATCACTGATACGAAAATCATCCGTCTCGGTACCCTGCCCCCCAGCGAAGAAACCGGTATGGAGCATGTAGCGCTCTACGCCGCGCTCTACAACGGACGCGTACATTTCCCTGCAGCAGAAATCAGTGGTGTCGTGCCATTCCCCGCCAGACTCATTGACCGCTGGCTGGCCGCCCGCCCGCAGGATTTCGCCAATTCCTTTGCTGCCTGCTGGCAGATTGCCCGCACCATGCTGGGTGATTCAGAGTAAAAGCAGGCGCATCGCGTTCCTTTTCGCTTGCATGCCAGTACGGTAAATGTTATATTGCCGTATATGGGTCGTTTTTTCTCATTCCTGCTCATCGCGGTTGCTGCGTTGATATGCAACAGCTGCACCTATGTGAACACTCACCGCGCCATTGCCGACCGAGGTCGCCAGTTCCAGGCCGTCATTCTGCCGGATCAGGAAAACCTGGATATTTTCCGCTACCACGGCAAGCTCTATGTTCGCGGCGTACTCACCACCGTGCGCCGCGCAGGGCGTGATAAAATTTCACAGTACAGCGTCAATGAGTTCAGCAGCGGGCAGTTTGTCCCCATCAAAGGCGCACCGCAATGCTATGTCTACCGCGAACTGGGAACGGCCGACATCATCGAGGACGACATCTTTGCCCTGCTACCCGGTAAGAGCATTCCCAAGGGAGCACAAGCCATCGGCAATAGCCGCCAGGCCAGCGGCTACCGCATCGACTCGCTTAACTGCAACCCCGTAACTACCCACCTGCAGTACGGCTGGACCACCGAACTGCCGCGCTATGCTCACAAACACTACAGCAATATGGTAACGAGCGAGCACCAGCAGGTTGGCAGCCACCTCTGCAACACCAGGCACGGATTCATCATCCCGGTGACTCCATCCCGCACCAACAAACACGCCTGGTATGCCTACCCGCTGGCAGGCATCTCCTTTGTACTCGTCGACATTCCGGGAACAATTCTGGCCAACACGGTAGTGCCGGTAGCCAGCGGCATAGCCGCCATTCCCTGCAGCATCTACGAAAAAGGCCGCCGTATCTTTGTGCGACCGACTAAATAAGGCCGCTACTTATTCTTCACCGAAATCCGGTTCCTCAGCGCCCTCGGCAAAAAGCTCGTAAGCAATGGAATCCACGATTTCGACCTCAGCAAACTCACCGACGGGCAAGGCCGGATCTACGTGAATAGAGCCATCCACATCCGGCGCATCCCAGGGGCCACGGGCAATACCGGGAGCATCCACCAGCACACGCATGCGCGTACCCACACTCTCCTGACCGATTTCGTCGGCAATGCCGGCCAGAAGCATGGAAAGCTCATTGCTTCGGCGTTTCTTAGTGGCATGGTGCACCTGGTTCTTCATCTTTGCTGCCAGTGAGCCCTCCTCCTTGGAATAGGCAAACACACCGGCACGCTCGAAGCGGAACTCCTTGATGAAATCACGCAGCTCTGCGTGATCTTCCTCGGTTTCGCCGGGAAGGCCGGAGATGAAGGTGGTGCGCAGGCCGATACCAGGCACCGCAGCGCGGATATCGCGGATGAGGTTGCGGATGTAGTCGCCATTCGTCTTGCGGCGCATGCTGTCCAGAATCCCGTCGGCAATGTGCTGCAGCGGAATATCCACATACTTCACCACCTTTTCGCACTCGGCAAAGGTATCTATGAGTTCCTTGCTCCAGTGGGCGGGGTGGGT
>JAZRBC010000123.1:0-7397 GCA_045634905.1 Akkermansia sp. | reverse complement strand
GAGAGGGGGAAGTGGCAATGCACTTCCCCCTCTCCCAAGTCGTGTCTTTGCATTGACCAAATTTTTGGTCAATGCCTCGCTTCAAAATCCGATTTCATAAAAATTCAGGTTTTAATGAATTCATAGTTGACTAATGTTCTGTCGCCCTACGGGCTCAAATTTCCGCTCGCCGTTGTATCGACGACTTCCAATTTATCGAGATACGCTGATTTATTATAGATACTACTTGTTCTCGGTACATTCCAACAATCTCAGTTTTGCGAGCAGAATAACAGAAAGCCTGCTAATTATGCCACGCGTACAAGATAATACGCTGCTGCCGGCAACCTGGCAGCAGCGTTTGTATCACGCCAGCAGCTTATCCCAGACAAGACAGCCGCGCGGGGTAAGGCGGTATTTCTGCCGGGGGTGGCGGGGGCTTTCGGGATATAGCAGGCACAGATACCCGCCATCCAGAGCGGGTGTCAGGTATTGTTTCAAGAAATTGTCCCGGCCTCGCAGACCGACCCCCATCATGAGTTCCTTTACAGACATCTGCCCCGAGCCCAGCACATTCACCAGACGACAGATATTCGCATCCGGGAGCTTGACTTGTCCTGTAATCTCGTCCGACTTATCCTGCTCTTGTACTGCAACCGGGGCGTACTTATCCTGTACTTGCCCCGATTCGTGGCAAAGAATATGCAGAAAGCGACTTTTCAGAGGATAAGCTTCCTCAAAAAGAAGGTTTCGGAAAAACTTGATGAGGAATGAATACTCGGCATTCACCCCGGCAGGTATATTGGTATAGTTGGCCCGCACCAGGGCATTGCGGAAATAACGCGAGTGACGTGCAAAGGGGACATTGTTCACCTGAAAGCCCAGAAAGCGAAGGTACTTGATACAGAACACCGCGGTGGTCCTGGTGTTACCTTCGGGGAAGGGATGTACCTGCCAGATATCAGCAATGAAATGAGCAATATGCTCCACCAGCTTATCCTGTGTCAGATTAGCAAAGGAAAAGCGTTTTTCGCGCTGCATATCGTAATCCAGAGCCATGATGATTTCCGATGCGTGAGCATAGTGCACCGTATCACCATCCAGCACCCATTCTTTCTTGGTGATATTATATTCGCGTACTTTACCCGCAAACTTGAACACATTATGGAATAAACGCTTATGAATAGCCGCAAAACCAGCCGGGCTGAAATGGAAAGCAGGCTCATTCAGCAGCTCTGCAATGTTGGCAGCCACTTTATCGGCCTCATCAGATAAAACCTTTCCAGCAGCCTGCCCGGAATAGTATGAGTCAAGGCGCTCTCGCACCTCATCGAAACCAATACGGCCTTCAATCTGGTCACCGGCAATTTCTCGCAGATATTCCGACACCTCCAGACCATCCACCGCCTGCAGCCCCATGGCTACATCCCAGGCCGTGGCGCGCTCTCCGACTTCAGGCTCGCCGGCATATAAGTACTGTTCCGAAAACAAAGGATATTCGTATTTCACAGGATAAGTTTCCTTTCTTTCAACGGGAGCATTATAGCATATTTTACTTTATTTGTCAATGAATAGTGATACATTCAAGACAAGCTGTTTACTTATCCTGCATCTCATATCAATAGCCGCTATATCCTGACAAAACAGGGACGGCAGAACGTACAGTGATTCCGGTGAAGTCCCCGACCAGAGGAGTCGGACGCACCACCTGTTTCAAAAGGAAATCACCCCGCGCTGCGAAGCAGGCGGGGTGATTTCCTTTAAGCTTTCGCTTGTAAACCCTGTGGGGATTTACTTGTTCATGGCTTCCTCGATGGCAACAGCCACGGAAACCGTAGCACCCACCATGGGGTTGTTGCCCATGCCGATGAGACCCATCATTTCCACGTGGGCGGGCACGGAGGAGGAACCGGCGAACTGAGCATCGCTGTGCATGCGGCCCAGGGTGTCGGTCATGCCGTAGGAGGCGGGACCGGCAGCCATGTTGTCCGGGTGCAGGGTACGTCCCGTGCCACCACCGGAGGCCACGGAGAAGTACTTCTTGCCAGCCAGCGTGCATTCCTTCTTGTAGGTGCCGGCAACCGGGTGCTGGAAGCGGGTGGGGTTGGTGGAGTTACCGGTAATGGAAACGTCCACGCCCTCGAGCCACATGATGGCCACGCCTTCACGCACGTCGTCAGCGCCGTAGCAGTTCACCTTGGAGCGCTCGCCGTCGGAGAATGCCTTCTTGCTCACCACTTCCACCTTACCGGTGGCGTAGTCGAACTTGGTCTGGCAGTAGGTGAAGCCGTTGATACGGGAGATGATGTAGGCAGCGTCCTTGCCAAGGCCGTTCAGGATAACGCGAAGCGGCTTCTGGCGCACCTTGTTGGCGGAGCGGGCGATACCGATAGCGCCTTCAGCAGCGGCGAAAGACTCGTGACCAGCCAGGAAGCAGAAGCACTCAGTCTCCTCGCGCAGAAGCATGGCAGCCAGGTTGCCGTGGCCCAGACCCACCTTGCGGTCGTCAGCCACAGAGCCGGGAATGCAGAAAGCCTGCAGACCTTCGCCGATAGCCTCAGCGGCATCAGCGGCCTTGGTGCAGCCCTTCTTGATGGCGATGGCAGCACCTACGGTGTAGGCCCAGCCAGCGTTCTCGAAAGCAATGTTCTGGATGCCGCGCACGATTTCGCGCACGTCGATACCCTTTTCAAGGCAGACCTGCTCGGCTTCCTCGCAGGAGTTGATACCGTACTGAGCAAGAACCGGAAGGATCTGGTCGATACGACGGGAATAAGATTCAAAAAGAGGCATAATCTTGTTTCTCTATATTTAGGGGTTCTTTACTCGTGGCGGGGGTCGATGTACTTGGCGGCATCAGCAAAGCGGCCGTAGGAGCCGGTGTGCTTCTTCACAGCCTCGTTGGCATCCATGCCCTTCTTGATGTCTTCCATCATCGGGCCCATCTTCACATACTGGTAACCGGTGATTTCACCCTCGGCGTCCAGAGCGAGCTTGGTGATGTAGCCTTCAGCCAGCTCCAGGTAGCGGGCACCCTTGGCCAGCGTGCCGTACAGCGTGCCGGTCTGGGAGCGCAGACCCTTGCCCAGGTCCTCAAGACCTGCACCGATGGGCAGACCACCCTCAGAGTAAGCGCTCTGGGTGCGGCCGTACACAATCTGCAGGAAGAGTTCGCGCATAGCGGTGTTGATGGCGTCGCACACGAGGTCGGTGTTAAGAGCCTCGAGCACGGTCTTGCCGGGCAGGATTTCAGAAGCCATGGCGGCGGAGTGGGTCATGCCCGAGCAGCCGATGGTCTCAACCAGAGCTTCCTGGATGACACCCTGCTTCACATTCAGGGTCAGCTTGCAAGCACCCTGCTGAGGAGCGCACCAACCCACACCGTGGGTAAGGCCGGAGATGTCCTCAATCTTGGTGGATTGCGTCCAGGCACCCTCCTGAGGGATGGGGGCGGGGCCGTGATTGCAGCCCTTCTTGACGCAACACATCTGTTCGACTTCGTGTGTGTACTGCATAGTTGTATGAGTATGTTGTATTGAGAAAACGCTTGGCACCTGCGACACGCGCCGGTGATACCTTGCTGCCGCAATTATACACAAATCTCCCTGATATGCGAGCTCAAAATGACAGGCTGCATACAAAAACACGCCACCGTCGCAGGTTTATACCCTGCGCGGGGCGTGTCAACAGGTCATTTATCCGCAAATCAGCAGCCGTAGCGGGCAGCTGAGCCCAGGCGTTCCTCTATACGAAGCAGCTGGTTGTACTTCGCCAGGCGGTCTGCGCGGGAGAGCGAGCCGGTCTTGATCTGCCCGGCGTTGGTGGCTACCGCCAGATCCGCAATGAACGAATCCTCCGTCTCGCCGCTGCGGTGGGAGATGACGGCGCTGTAGCCATTCGTGGTTGCCAGCCGCACAGCCTCGAAAGTCTCACTCAGAGAGCCAATCTGGTTCAGTTTCACCAGGATGGAGTTCGCCACTCCGCGGTCAATTCCCTTGCGCAGGAAGTCCACGTTCGTCACGAAGAGGTCGTCGCCCACAAGCTGGCAACGCTTGCCGATGGTATCGGTCAGGTGCTTCCAGCCTTCCCAGTCGTTTTCGGCGCAGCCGTCCTCGATGGAAATGATGGGGTAACGCTTGATGAGCTCCTCGTAGTAGGAAGTGAGCTGGGCGGAGGTGAGCTTGTCGCCCGTGCTCTTCTTGAATACATAGAGGCCGCTTTCAGCATCGTAGAACTCAGAGCTGGCCACATCCAGAGCCAGCGCCACCTCCCTGCCCGGCTCATAGCCTGCTGCTTCAATGGCCTGAACGATGGTTTCCAGCGCCTCATCTGCACTATGCAGGTTGGGGGCGTAGCCGCCTTCATCACCAACGGCGGTGCTCAGCCCCTTCTTACGCAGCACAGCAGCCAGCGAGTGGAACACCTCGGCACCGCAGCGCAGCGCTTCACGGAAGGTGGGCAGTCCACGGGGAATAATCATGAATTCCTGGAAATCGATGGGTGCATCCGAGTGCGCACCAGCATTCAGCACATTCATCATCGGCACCGGCAGGATGTGTGCATTCGGCCCGCCCAGGTAACGATACAGCGGCTGCCCCGTGGCCCAGGCGGCGGCGCGGGCCGTGGCCAGCGAAATGGCCAACACTGCATTGGCACCCACGCGACTCTTGTTCGGAGTACCGTCCACTTCGCGCATGCGGGCATCCACCGCTATCTGCTGCGTGGCATCCATGCCCACCAGAGCTGCGGCCAACTCGGTATTCGCATATTCCACGGCCTTCAGAACACCTTTGCCGCGGTAGCGGTTCTTGTCGCCATCGCGCAGCTCGCACGCCTCGTGTTCGCCGGTCGATGCTCCGCTCGGTACCGATGCGTGCCCGTATGACCCACCGGCCAGCGTTACGACGGCTTCTACTGTCGGGTTTCCGCGGGAATCAAGAATCTCCCGTGCCTGTATCTTGCTGATTGTTGTATTCATTGTCGTGTGTTTCCTTTCTATTGTTAGTCTGCACTAACTTTATTGCTGGCCGGAGAATATCAGAACCTGCAATGAAATGCAAGCTTTTTCTCCTACCTTTTTGATATTTTTTCAAAAAAAGAAGAACGGATGACGAGTTGACCATCTTTCCACTTGCCTTGGAGAACCGGAGTACATTATAATGGGAAATATGAAGAAGACGATGGGAACCGTGGCAGCCATGCTGATGGCGCTGACCGCAAGCGGCACAGAAGAAATGATGCAGCAAGCTCTGCACGAGTGGCAACAGCAGATGGCCACCTATGAAGAAGCAGCAAAGAACGCCGCAGACGAGACTGCGAAAGCCGCCATAGAAGTTCCGACCGGGCGCGATATAGCCCCGAAATTGTGGCAGGCCATGAATGGCCGCACCGGTACCCGCAAGAATAAGAAAGGAGTAGCGAACATACCCACATACGAGTTTGAAAAGAGCTGGGCTCTGCCGGGAATTGTGTGGATTCTGGAGCACCCGCAGGCTTTCACCGCCGCCTTTACCGAAGAGGAACAGGCGCAGCTCACCTATTTCGGCAACGCCATCGTCGATTCCCTCATCCGCGTGCACTACACACACCCTGGCATCGGCGCAGCTGTACCCAGCCTTGCCGCGACCAGCAGCGTGCGCGAATACGAACTCCTGGAAAAAATCTACCAGCGCAACCACAACAAATCAGCCCGTGCCAGCGCCGCGCTGGGCATGAGCATCATGCTCAATAATCCCATGGTCAGCAGCATAGAAGGCAGCGAAGCCATGGCTCGCGGCAAGCGGCTGTACTATCTGAAGCAATCCATCCTGCTTTCCGATAAGAATACCATGTTCGGTTCGCAGCCGATTACGGAAGTGGCCATGGAGCAGGCTTATTTCCTGCGCCACCTGGCCGTTGGTTGCGTGGCTCCCCGGCTGCGGGTAACCGACCCCCAGGGCACAGCCCACAACTTCCCGTCCACGGGCAAGCTGAACCTCCTGCTCTTCTGGTCACCGGCAGAAGCTACCGGCACCAGTATGATGCAGGATATTGAAAAGCTCAGAACTCAATACCCAGAGCTTGAAATCTGCCCCATCATGCCGCACGCCGCGCCGGAGGAAAGGCAGCAGGCGCTTCAACAGCTCGGCATTGATTTCACCTATATAGATGACGCAGAAGGAACCGCCGGCACCACTTACCGGGTGGAACAGCTTCCCACAGCCATACTTATCGACAAGAGCAGCAAGATTCTCTACGGCGGATTCCCCGACATGAAACTGCAGACAGCCCTGGAAACAGCCACGTTTGCCGATGCTCAGGAGAATCGCACCAGGAAGCCGAGTGTCACCATCAAGGAGAACGAACAGGAGCCAGCCATTCAACCCGGCTCGCAGCCGTCCGTCCCGGCAGACACCTCAGTACCCGGCCTGCGCGAAATGCCCGAATTCTGAAGCCCTGTTTAAACAGATAAGCCAGCGCTATAAATTGGAATTGGGCGGCATGAACTTCATCGGAGCACGGGACTTCAGTCCCGATTAAACTCTCCGTGATTTACGGGACTGAAGTCCCGTGCTCCGAAAACAACTTCCAATCTATCGTGCAGTCTGCCTTATTGAAAATCCACTAAAGCGCGAGGTAAAAGTCCACCACATCAAGCAGGCGCCCGAACTTGCTCCCTACTTTCGGGAAACAGGATACCTGCCGGAACCCCAGTGAGCGGTGAAAGGCGCAACTGGCGGTGTTCTCTTCGGTCACACAGGCAATCAACGCCCGGCATCCCGCGGCGCGGCACAGCGGCAGCAGCTCCTGCATCAACCGGCGCCCCATGCCACGGCGTGCGCAATCGGGGCGTAGATAAATGGTGCTCTCCCAGGTAGCTGCATAGGCAGCACGCTCTTTCCAGCGGTGCGCATACGCATAGCCCAGCACAGTCCCCTGCTCTTCCCACACAAGAAAAGGATATTCTGCCGCAGTGTGCTCGATTCTGGTGCGCATGGCGGCCACACTCAGCGCTTCGGTCTCGAACGAAATTGTCGTCTCAAGCACGTAGTAGTTATATATCGCAGCAATAGCTGCTGCATCATCAGCACTTACCGGACGTATCATTTTTCGGCCTTCCTTTCCACCTGAAGCAGAAAACCCGAGGCGTTAACCTCGGGTTTTCAGAGCATCCCCACGCGGATTCGAACCGCGGTTCTATGACTGAGAATCATATGTCCTAACCCCTAGACGATGGGGACTTTTTTATGATGCTCGCAGACTTGCTGCGCCCGCATTATACACATCCTCACGCTGTACGTCAAGACATTTTTGTAAAAAAAGTCTTCTTTTTATCATTTTTTCTCAATTAGCCCCTATATGCAGCAGAAAATACTTGCACTCCCCGGCACCATGCGCTAACATACGCCCAGCACGCCGCGAATGCCTGCAAATCACCG
>JAZRBC010000122.1:0-6332 GCA_045634905.1 Akkermansia sp. | reverse complement strand
TCGGCGCCTCGGAAAGTCATACTTGGAAAATTGCCTCGCCCGGCTGAAGTGAGCGTTGATTCGCTTTCTCTTTCGGGCTACCCCGTAGCGGGGTGCGGGGCAGAGCTTACCAGAACCACGGCGAAACGTCAAGCTCATTTTTGAGATTTTTTGTGCATTATTTTTCCACGCCTACCCTAACTCACACATTTTCGTGCGGGTTAGAGAAGAAAAATAAATTTTCGCATTATCGTGAGAAAATGCACAAACAGCCACCAACCACCATGAATGGCCAAAAATTCGCTTAAGGAAACTTCAAATTTGCTACAGAACGACCATGAGTTTACCACTTGTCGCCGGGTGGACTCACCATCCAGATATAGGATTCCGGTTCAAAATCGAGCCAGGGCATTTCCTTACCATTGAGGTAAGGGGCCATAAATTGCTGCAGTTCAGCTTTCTCCGGTCGTGAAAAATTGGTACGGAAAAGGTAGCGGGGCTTCTCGCCCGGCACTTCCCACATGAGCGCAAAACCGAAATCGCCGTCCTGATTCGCCAGTGCAACCTGCATGAAATACAATTCACCCTCGCGCAAGTCGACAAGAGCACCTCTGCACATCTGCCCGCCCTGACTTTCCAGCACTGTTTTACCATCGAAACGCACAGCCAGGTAATCATCGCCCATGCCGACAAAACGTATCCGCTCCGTAAGCGGAGCTTTCACCCAACCTTGATACAGAGCCAGCCAATGACCGGGCAGCAGGCATTCCTCCACACCAAGCGCCTTCGGAGCATAATCACCGCTCACAGATGGCTGGTAAAAACAGGGCGCTCCCACCAGGGACGGCACCTTGAAATAGCGATTGAGCACGCCCCTATCCCAGTCTTTCAAGAAACGCGACCATACAGAACTGAGAGTCCCGGGGGAAATCCCCGAGGGGGTTCCCGCTTTAAGACGCTTCAAATCATAAATGATACCCGTCAGCTCCGAGGCGAACCCCAGCGACGATGTTTCACTCCAGGAAGATTCCGCAAACACACGCGTACCTTCATCCGGAGAGCCAATGTCCAGCGCTTCTGCCTTCGCACCTGCGGCCAGCAACCAGCAGCAGGCAAGCAATGCCCGCCAATTATTCACCCTTTTCATCTCATTATATTTCTGGAAAACACAGGAATCAGGGGACAGCCACCCAGATGGGGCAGTCGGCTTCATACTCCGGCCATTCCAGATGGCCGCTCCGCTTGTGCTTGCCGATGAGCTTCTGCAGCTCCTCAGGCTTCGGCTCTGAGAAGTTGGTGCGGAAGAGGTAGAACTTCCTGCCGCCCTGCACCTTGCCGTTCTTCACCACGGGGGCGTCGGTCAGGCTTTCCCACATGAGCACGTATCCGAAGGCGCCGCCTTCTTCTGTCACGGCGATTTCAATGGGATACACCGCACCTTCCTTCACGCTGATGGGGTCACCGGCGGTAAGACCACCGATTTCCTTGTTCCAGGTGGGGATGCCGGGATATTCGATGAACTCGTAGTTACGGTGGGCTCGGTCCTCGCCGCTCCTGATGCGTGCCTTATACCTGGCGTGGTCAGCATTGGAGATATGCACCTTACTCAGGTCATTCTTCTGGTAGGCGGAGGGCATACGGTAGCCACCTTCGAGCACAGTCCTGCCGCCGAAACGCACACCGATGAAGTCATCTCCCGTGCCGACGAAGCGGATTTTACCGGTAATCGGGGACTTCACCTTGCCGCGGTACACCACCAGCCAGGCGGCAGGCTTCACTTTCTGCTGGCACTGAAAAGCCTCGGGGGCCAGCGAGGCCATGGCCATAGGCACGAAGAAGTTGGAGGCGTACAGCTGCGTGGGGGACTTATAGTAGCGGGCCAGCGAGCTCTGGCTCCAGGTCTTCAGATAACCGCCCACAGTAGCATAAAGTTCATTCTTGTTCACGTTGCCGCCGGGAGCCACCCTGGTGGGGGCACCACCCCGGGTCTGCTTGAGGTCATAGAGTGTGCCGGTCAGAGCAGAACCACCGCCCTGGGTGGAACCTAAGCCATCGCCACCTTCCCCGATAGCATCCCCCAGACCTACTTCGAGCCCAAGATTCATATCGACAGAGATACCTTCATCATCACCGGCATCCAACTCAATATCGAGCTGAGCCATCACCACGGGAGCAGAACTGATGGAAAAAATCATCACAGGAGACACCGCTTCAGAAGGAGCTGCGGGTCTGGAACTGAACTGCCGAGTGGTCGGCTGTGGATGGGCCAGATTCTCTGCCGGGGGCACATAGGCCAGAAATTCTGCAGGCGGGTCATTCGAAAACACGATTACCGTGAAGGTAAGTGTGAGGGCAAAGGTCAGGGACAGACCTAAAGCGGAGCCGAAGGAAGAAAGCATGCTGCGCACCTTGTTGCGCTTGTACTCCCGACCGGCCTTTTCACTCATCTGAACGTGTAATGCCATAAGTAAAAAAAATCAGGTTGTTCGCTGAGTTTTTTCTAGCATATACCCGGGCAGAAAGCGAGCAGAAAAACGCCTCCTTCTGTTACAAGTATGTTACAAAGTATAAATGTGATACGACAGAAATAATCCTTCTACTGACAACAGCTGAATCAGCATCCGGATGTTCCGGAAATCCAATGAAAAAAGCTCCCGGAGGCGAACCGCCGGGAGCTTTGAAAGATATTCCGAAAGTCTGGAATCAGGGAACAGCCACCCAGATGGGGGAATCCTGGTCGAAATCAGGCCACTCCATGCCACCGGCAGAATGCTTACCGATGACCTGCTCAAGGGCGCCCTTCTCAGGCAGGTTGAAGTTTGTGCGGAAGAGGTAGAACTTCTTACCTCCAACCAGCTTGCCATTCTTGGTTACAGGGTTATTGGTCAGATCTTCCCACATGAGCACATAACCGAACAGACCACCTTCTTCAGTGATAGCGATTTCGATGGGATACACCGTACCTTCCTTCACATTGATGGGATCACCGGCGGTAAGGCCACCCACTTCCTTGTTCCAGTAGTTGATACCAGGATAATTGATAAACTCATAATTCCTGTGGGCTCGGTCCTTGCCGCTCTTGATATCGGCCTTGTAGGAATCCATACGCTGGTAAATTACCATGCGGCCGATATTCCCCTTCTCATACAGAGAAGGCTGCAGATAGCCACCTTCGAGCACAGTCTTACCGCCGAAGCGCACACCAATGAAGTCGTCACCCGTGCCGACAAAGCGAATCTTGCCGGTAATCGGGGACTTCACCTTGCCGCGGTACACCACCAGCCAGGCGGCGGGCTTCACTTTGTTGGCGCACTGGAAGGCTTCGGGAGCGAGAGAAGCTTTGGCCTTAGGCACGAAGAAGCTGGAGGCATACAGCTGCGTGGGGGACTTGTAGTAACGAGCCAGCGAGCTCTGGCTCCAGGTCTTAACGAAAGAGGAAGCTACAGAATACAGCTCATTCTTGTCTACCTTGCCGCCCGGAGCCACCTTGGTGGGGGCTCCACCCTTGGACTGCTTGAGGTCGTAGAGCGTACCGGTCAGAGCAGAACCACCACCCTGGGAGGAACCGAGACCGCCGCCGCCTTCACCCAGGTCATCACCCAGACCGGTGTCAAGACCCAGGCCCATGTCGATGGAGATACCCTCATCGGAGCTGTCATCCATCTCAATATCCAGCTGAGCCATAGCCACGGGTGCTGCGCCGGTGGAAACAATCACCGCAGGAGCCACGGTTTCAGAAGGAGCAGCAGCCTTGGAGCTGAGCTGAGGCGTGGTGGGCACCGGGCGGGGAGGCAGGTCCTCTGCCGGGGGCACATAGGCCAGGAATTCTGCGGGAGGGTCGGTCGCAAACACGATTACCGTAAAGGTAAGCGTGAGGGCAAAGGCCAGGGACAGACCGAAAGCGGCGCCGAAGGAAGAGAGCATGCCGCGCACTTTATTGCGCTTGTACTCCTGCTCGGCCTCTTCACTCATCTGGATGTGTAATGCCATAAGTAGAAAATCGGGTTAATCGCTCATTCATTTCTAACACATGACAGGGCAGAATGCGAGCATAAAATCACCGCCCATTGTTACAATTATGTAACACACTCCATGTATTCCCTGTTTACAGAAGCCCCCAGCTACAGGAGACGAAACATTCCTCTTACTAAAAAAGCTCCCGGAGGCGAACCGCCGGGAGCCTTGAAAGATATTCCGGAAGCCAGGAATCAGGGAACAGCCACTCAGATGGGGCAGTCGGCCTCGTATTCCGGCCATTCCATGTTGTCGCTGCGCTTGTGCTTGCCGATGAGCTTCTGCAGCTCGTCGCGATTCGGCTCGGAGAAGTTCGTGCGGAAGAGGTAGAACTTCTTGCCACCCTGCACCTTGCCGTTCTTCACCACGGGGTTGTCGGAAAGGTTTTCCCACATGAGCACATAGCCGAACGCACCACCTTCTTCCGTCACGGCGATTTCAATGGGATACACCGTACCTTCCTTCACGTTGATGGGATCGCCGGCAGTAAGGCCACCAACTTCCTTGTTCCAGGTGGGGATGCCGGGATATTCGATGAATTCATAGTTGCGGTGTACACGGTCCTCGCCGCTCTTGATGCGGGCCTTGTACTTCGGATGGTCGCCAGTAGAGATATGCACCTTGCTCAGGTCATTCTTCTGGTAGGCAGTGGGCAGACGGTAACCGCCTTCGAGCACGGTCTTGCCGCCGAAACGCACGCCGATGAAGTCGTCACCCGTGCCGACGAAGCGGATCTTGCCGGTAATCGGGGACTTCACCTTACCGCGGTATACCACCAGCCAGGCGGCGGGCTTCACCTTGTTGGCACACTGGAAAGCCTCGGGAGCCAGGGATGCCTTGGCCATGGGCACGAAGAAGTTGGAAGCATACAGCTGCGTGGGGGACTTGTAAAAGCGGGCCAGAGCGCTCTGGCTCCAGGTCTTCAGGTAACCACCCACCGTGGAGTAGAGTTCGTTCTTGTTCACATTGCCGCCGGGAGCCACCTTGGTGGGAGCGCCGCCCTTGGACTGCTTGAGGTCGTAGAGCGTGCCGGTCAGGGCAGAACCACCACCCTGGGAGGAACCGAGACCGCTGCCGCCTTCACCTATGTCATCACCCAGACCAGTGTCAAGCCCCAGGCCCATATCGATGGAGATACCCTCGTCGGAGCTGTCATCCATCTCGATATCCAGCTGAGCCATAGCCACGGGAGCAGCACCGGTGGAAACAATCACCGCAGGAGCCACGGTTTCAGAAGGAGCAGCAGCCTTGGAGCTGAACTGGGGTGTGGTGGGCACCGGGCGGGGAGGCAGGTCCTCTGCCGGGGGCACGTAGGCCAGGAATTCTGCGGGCGGGTCGGTCGCAAACACGATTACCGTAAAGGTAAGCGTGAGGGCAAAGGCCAGAGACAGACCGAAAGCGGCACCGAAGGAAGAGAGCATGCCGCGCACTTTGTTGCGCTTGTACTCCTGCTCGGCCTCTTCACTCATCTGGATGTGTAATGCCATAAGTAGAAAATCGGGTTAATCGCTGAATTATTTCTAGCACATACCCGGGCAGGAAGCGAGCACAAATTTGCCGCCGATTGTTACAAGTATGTTACAAGCCCCCCATTACTCCGCTTCGGCGGCTGCGTCATCATTGGCATGCAGGTTTTCCTGACACAGTTCCGGGGTATATGCCACGGCGGCATAATCCACACCGGGGTAGAGGTAGACAATCACATTGCCCCCCATGGCGGCAGCGCGGCGCCGCACTTCCTGCAGGCAGGACTCATTGCCCAGGTCATCGACAGAATTCTTATCGAGCTGAAAACGGCCGACAATCCGCGTACCGGGAGCATCCGGCAGCATGGGGCGGAACTCCACCTCATACGGTTCCACCTGGTGGCGCACACCTTCGTACTGCACATTCTCCGCAGGGCACCAGCGGCACTGCTGACAAGCCGGCAGAGACAGCAGGCAGGCAGAAATCAGGCAAAAGGAAAGAAGCCGCAGCATGAATCAATACTCCTGAGCGGGGACAAACTTGCAGCAGAACACATCCACTCCGTTGGCATGCAGGTGAATATCGATGCAGCCGGGGCGGTGGTGCACGGTGTAGGCATCATGCTCCTCCGGCGGGCGGGGAGAAAACCGCCCGATGCGGTCCGATGAAAGCACCGCATTGCGCAACACGCAGATGAGATGCTGGTTACTCATCTCCAGCATGCGTTCATAATCCGTGGTCGGCAGGGTCAGCAGAGGTACATTCTTCGAGCTCACGCGCGCACTATACACGCCGGGCGCGCTTTCGTCAAGGGTATTTTACGCCTGTCCGGGAGCAGAGGGTTTCTGCACCGTGCGGCGCAGGCGGAGCTG
>JAZRBC010000121.1:0-1623 GCA_045634905.1 Akkermansia sp. | reverse complement strand
TCGGCGCGCAGATTGAGGCCATCCGCGCCCGAATCGATGAGCAGGTGGGCCACCCCATCAACCTGAACTCCCCCAAGCAGCTCGGTGAATTGCTCTTCGATGAGATGAAATTGCTCGCCAAGCCGAAAAAGACCCGCACCGGCCAGTATGTGACCGATGAGGAAACGCTGCGCAAGCTGGTGCCCATCTCCCCGCTGGTGGCAGATATTCTGGAATACCGCGAGCTGAGCAAGCTGAAGGGCACTTATCTCGATGCCCTGCCCCGCTACATTTCACCGAAGGATGGCCGCATTCACTCCACCCTGCTGCAGATGGTGACCGCTACCGGCCGTCTGGCTTCCCAGAATCCGAACCTGCAGAATATTCCCATCCGCTCCGATGCCGGCAAGCTCATCCGCCGCGCCTTCGTGGCCCGCGATGCGCAGCACTGCATCCTCTCTGCCGACTATTCGCAGGTGGAGCTCCGACTCATGGCCGCCCTCTCCGGCGACCCGGGCATGATTGCCGCTTTCACCTCCGGTCGCGATATCCACGCCGAGACCGCCGCCCGTATCTACGGCGTGCCGCACGAGGAAGTGACCGCTGACATGCGCCGCAAGGCAAAGACGGTGAACTTCGGCATCATTTACGGCATTTCGGCTTTCGGGCTCTCGCAGCGTCTGGATTGCCCGCGAGGCGAAGCCGCCGCCCTCATCGAGAGCTACTTCACCCAGTTCCCCGGCGTGAAGGAATGCATGGATAAACTGGTGACCGAAGCCCGCGAGCGGGGCTATGCCGAAACCCTCTGCGGTCGCCGCCGCAAGCTGCCCGACCTGAACAGCGCCAACTTCAACCTGCGCGCCGCCGCCGAGCGCACCGCCATCAACACCCCCATCCAGGGTACTGCGGCAGATATGATCAAGATTGCCATGGTGCGCGTGGCCGAGCTGCTGAAAGGTAAGCGCAGCCGTCTCATCATGCAGATTCACGACGAACTCCTCATCGACCTGCACGAGGACGAGCACGACCTCATTCCCCGGATAATCGAAGCCATGCGCGCCGCCCTGCCCCTGCCGCACGGCGTACCGCTGGAGGTAGAAGCCAACACCGCACCGAACTGGCTGGAAGCGCATTAAGACAAGCATGGAAACAAGGATGATGAAGCTCGTGAAGGGACTCATGTGGAGCATGGGTATCCTCTTTGCTATCATCATGGTTCTGGGGATAAGCCGCGCCTTTTATAGCTCATTCCTCGAATCCGGGAGCAGCCCGACAGAACCAGCTACGAGCCCGCTGGAAGAAGCCCGGGACTGGGAAAAAGCAGCAGAAAACGCCGAATCTCCGCAACAAGAGATAGAATACCGGCTGCGCGCCAGCCAGGCCTATGTGGAAGCAGGCATCAGGCAGCCGTTCAACACCTTCGATCTGGCCGCCGCTATGGCACCCCGCATCCGCGAGCTACAGCAGGAGCACAAGCTGCCGAAAGCGGCACCGAACCGTGGACTCTGTCTCATGTTCGACGAAGCGAAGGGGGATTTCAGTTGCCTGGCAGCCCACGTGCAAAGCGGCATCTACGATTTTTCTGCCGATTCCGACCGAGACGCCCGAGACTACGCAAGCACCCTGCTCTGCGATATGCTGGAG
>JAZRBC010000120.1:0-14176 GCA_045634905.1 Akkermansia sp. | reverse complement strand
TCTCAGACGTGGTGTCTGGTACATCCCAGCAAGGCAGATACGGGCCCTACTGCGGTTAAGGAAGCGCGAGTCATGGGTGTACCTGTTGTCATATCAAATCAATGTGGTAGTCAGCAATACATCGACCATTGTAAATCTGGCTATATCCTTACTCCTGAAAATGCAACAGCCCTCGCAGCAGCAGTCCTCGATATTACCGAAAGCCGAGGAAAATGCGAACAAATAGGCTCTTTTAATCAAGAGAAATGTCGGCAAGCTTTATCGGCTCACATGATGTTAAACCGACTTATTGATACATACCAACATATTCTCTCTGAATGATTGCGAACATGAAAATAGCAATACTCAAATTTATATCACAGTTCTACAAATTCATTTTGAAGAACCGAGGATTTTCTTTTGGAAAAAATTGTTTCATCGACGGAATGCCCTATGTTAAAACAACGAAGGGCTCAAGGATTTTTCTCGGCAATAATGTAACGCTGATATCAAATCAAAAACATAACCCTCTATTGGAACACCCTGTTTCATTCCGAACCCTTACACCTGAAGCCAGAATTGAATTAGCAGACAACACAGGTATCAGCGGTAGTAACATTGTCTGTTGCAATCACATATCAATAGGGGAATACACAATTATTGGTCCTGGCACGCTCATCTACGACTCTGAAGGCCATGATTATTCTCCTGAAGTTGGTTGGAGCCAGAGAAAGATTCGAACCGGGCGCCCCATCCGAATTGGTGCAAAATGCTTTATCGGCACTCGTTGTGTCATTCTCAGTGGAGTAACAATTGGCGATAATTGCGTAATTGCTGCGGGGACCGTTGTAACTCAGGATATTCCTGCAGGTCACAAAGCCTATGGAAATCCCGCCGTATACGAACCGCTGCCTAAAATGCTAGGCGGAGCAGGCCGTAAGAAAAAGGCAAATGACGTTTCTGACATTGACAACTGATACCAATATACATATAATCCAAATCGTGATGACTGAAACCGATTTTCTTGCAGAGATTACAGATGCACTGGAATTGGAAACGGAAGCCTCTCTGAATGATGAATTCCGTGATTATGAGGAATGGGATTCGTTGATGTTTCTCTCGCTTGTAACCTATTTACGAGACCATTGTAACCTGGAGCTTACACCAGAAATTTTTGAAACGGTAGATACATGGGAAGATATATACAACAAGATTCCTCAATAAACTCTATCGTAGAAGCCCTTGCTCTGCATGCCGGCAACATGCCGGATAAGCTGGCTCTTAGAATAGGCAAGGAATCCTGCACCTATAGAGAATTGTGGGCCCTTATTCTGAAAGTAAGAAACAAGGGCATATACTTTGCAAAAGGCTCAGTTATTATCCTCTCTGCAGAAAAAAGTATTACGTTCATTGCTCATTACTTCGCATCGCATCTCAATGGCCATATTTGTATTTTAGCCGATCCAAAGCTGAGTATAACTTCCATTGAAAATATTGCAAGTCGATACAAAGCAAAGGCCTTTTTTTCCAATAAAGGCGAATTAGATGGTATTTGCAATATTAGGTACAACCACACCGAAATAGACGCAACAAAGCATCCTGTTGCATTCCCCGCGCGTGAAAGCATCGCAGATCTTATGTTTACAACAGGCACAACCGGAGAGAGCAAATCTGTACCGTTGAGTCATGGTAATTTACTGGCTTCTGCAGAAAACATCAATACGTTCATTGGCAATACCCAGAACGATCATGAATTGATTGCTCTTCCTTTGTGTCATTCATTCGGTCTTGGTCGCGTTCGTTGCGCCCTCCTTGCTGGTGGCACCTGCACGATTATTCCGAATTTTGCCAACGAGAAAAAGTTACTAGCCACACTCTCAGAAGAAACCATCACCGGTTTTTCAATGGTACCGGCAGCGTGGCAATATATACGGCATTTATGCGCAGAACGCTTCATTACAGCTGCTAAACATCTTCATTTCATTGAAATAGGGAGCGCTCCACTCGCACTGGAGGACAAAGAGTTCTTATCATCCAAGCTTCCACATACACGCATTTGCATGCATTACGGGCTTACGGAAGCATCGCGTTCAGCATTTATGGAATTTCACGCAGATGCCGACAGATTGTCTAGCAACGGCAAAGCAACCCCTGGCGTTGATATTTCCATATACTCAGCGGAAGGGATACAGCTCGGAGCAAATGAACCAGGAGAGGTTTGCATCCGAGGCAATCATGTAACCAGAGGTTACCTAAACTTCCCTCGTGAAGAATCTTTCTACGGTGAATATTTCAGAACCGGCGACATGGGCATGCTGAAAGCCGACGGCACACTGTACATATTAGGACGAATCAAAGAACTCATTAATGTAGGAGGCAAGAAAGTATCTCCCGACGAAGTAGAATCAAAGATAATTCAATATCCAGGAGTAAAGGAATGCGCCTGCACTGCAGCGAATGACCCGTCAGATATTTTGGGCGAGGTGGTTAAGGCTCATATAGTACCTCAGGCTGACACCCAGATTGATATTCCGAACTTACTCCATTTCCTGCGGAATCTATTGGAACCACATAAGGTCCCACGAATTGTAGAACTTTGCACCACGGCTCTTCCCAGAACGGAATCAGGAAAGCTTCAGCGACAGAAGTTACTATAATCACCAAATCAATCGCATAGCTTCCTCCCTTGCCCGGGCATCGTCTTCCAGGATGATGGGCAGCTGGCCTTGGTAATCTCGGGGGCGGGAGTTGGAGAGGACTTTTTCCACGGTTTCCCAGATGCCGGGGAATGAGAGTCTGCCGTCAACAAAAGCCTGCACGGCTACTTCATTGGCGGCGTTGTACATGGCGGGCATGGTGCCGCCGGTCAGGCCGGCTGTGCGAGCCAGTGTAAGCGCGGGGAAATCCTCCCAACGGGGCGCTTCGAACTTCAGACTGGCTATCTTTGCAAGGTCCAGATGCGGCAGTGAGTTGGGCAATCTGTCCGGCCAGGTTACGGCGTACTGGATGGGGAAGCACATATCGCTGCTGCTGAGCTGGGCAAGGATGGAGCCATCTACAAACTCGACGAGAGAATGCACGATACTCTGCGGGTGCACAATCACATCCACCCGCTCCATGGGAATATCGAAAAGCCAGCGGGCTTCTATCATCTCCAGTCCTTTATTGAACATCGTGGCGCTGTCGATGGTAATTTTTCGTCCCATCTGCCAGGTAGGGTGCTTGAGCGCCTGCTCCAGCGTCACCTGGGCCAGATGCTCGCGCGGAGTGTTGCGGAAGGGACCACCGCTCGCCGTAAGAATCAATCGGCTGACTTGTCCCGCACCACCACGATTACCCTGCAGGCACTGGTAAATCGCATTGTGCTCGCTATCCACCGGCAGCACATTGATACCCTTGGCTTTTGCCCGGTTCATCACCACTTCACCGGCCATTACCAGAATCTCCTTTGAAGCAATCGCCAGATCCTTACCGGCTTCAATAGCTTCCAGCGTGGGTTTTAATCCATCCGTACCAATGATGGAAACCAGCACCATGTCAGCCTCCTCAAGAGTTGCAAGCTGGCAAAGACCGTCCAGGCCAGTATAAATCCGAACACCTGCGGGTAACTGCCGCTGCAGCTCCAAAGCCTTGGAGCTATCGTAAATACACACATGCTGCACCCCAAACTCGCGTGCCTGCTCGGCCAGCTTCTGCACGTTACTGTGGGCGGCCAGAGCCACCACTTCCATGCGTTCCGGGATATCACGCGCCACCTTCAGTGCGCTGGTGCCGATACTTCCGGTAGAGCCGAGAATAACCACGCGTTTCTTCATAACAGGCATTATTCTACGCCATCCACCGCATAAAATCAAGCCAAATGGGGCGATTCGACTTGCCAAGTGCCGGGTAGTGGTGTATTCTCAGCTCTGCCGTCCGGGTCCGGGTGGCCGCTGTGGGTAACCAGTCCCATAGAGGAAAGTCCGGACATCACAAGGCAGCGTGTCCTGCGAAAGCAGGAGACACCCGGAGCCAATGCCGGGTGGCCGGAAAGTGCCACAGAAAACAAACCGCCCCGCAAGGGGTAAGGGTGAAAAGGTGGGGTAAGAGCCCACCGCTCCGAAGGTAACGACGGAGGCACGGAAAACCCCGCGCGATGCAAGACAAACAGGGAAAGGGCCGCCTGCCCGTTATAATTCCCGGGTATTAGTTGCACCCTGCCATAAACGCAGGGCCAGCCTGGTCACAGGCGTGGAGAAAAATGGCCACACAGCCCGCAAGGGTGGACAGAATCTGGCTTACAGGGCCCGGACGGCACTCCTTACCTGGCAGATTTTGCTTTTTCTCGGTTAGCCAGAGCAATCTGAAGCGCATTGGCCATGTTGTGAAAGAACACATAAAATGCAGGGCCGATATACGCCAGCGGATGCACATACCACTGACTGGCTATATACAGCGTGAGAATGGTGTTTTTCTGCCCCATGCACTGTGAACATTCTCGCTTCAGTTCCCTGCCGCCAAGCCTGTACCCTGACACAAACCCAATCACACACACCAGCAACGAGCCCAGCACCAGCGGAAGCATATCCCACCAGCAGATGTCCATTTCCAGCACGCGCTGTGTCCCCACACCTGCAATAATGGTCAGATTCACAATCCAGATACCCAGAGAAACATCGCGGAGCTTCGCAGTCCATCCTTTGCAAGGGGGATATACAAAACGCATCAGGATGGCAACAACTGTAGGTATCCCGAGTACAGTGGCCAGCTGCAGAGCCACCTCTGTGGCCAGCTCCAGGTAACAGAATCCCTCCACCTGAACCACCAGAGGCATAAGCAGCGGCGTAACCAGTCCGAACACTATCTGGCTGAGCACCATAGCAGTCGTGGTGAACTCCACATCCCCCTTCAGCAGATTAACAATGACCGGAGCCGCAATGGCCACCGGCGCAATCCCGCAGAAAAACAACGATTCTGCCAGAACCGGATACCCCAGCCACCGCACCAGCCCCCAGCTTCCCAGGCCGATGAGTTGAATCCCCAGCAGCACCCACACATGCAAGGGCTGCGGCCTGAGCCGCGCAGTATCAATCCCCATGAACGTAATACTGAGCATGAGTGCCACGCTGGCTGGCAGGAGCACTCCCAGCGGAGCCAAGGACTTGTGAAAGAGGCCTCCCACCAGGAAGGCCACTATCATGGAAATACTGCGTAAATGCTTTTTCATCAGGCTTCTGCCTTGGGTTCTGATTTGCGCATAGCAATCACCGCAGCGGTGGCATCATCCGGCTTGGGTTTCGGATACGAAATACGAGAATGATGCATCGTACGAATGGTTGCAAAGAATGTCTCCTTCAGCTTTTCGATTTCCCCGAGAGTCAGCTCACAATCCTGCAGGTGGCCATCCAGCATGCGACCTTTGAAAATACCGCTGATCATGTTGCGGATATCCTCCTCCGTAGGATGCTGAAGCGAGCGCGTGGCGCTTTCCACAGCATCAGCCATACTGACAATGCCACTTTCACGCGTCTGAGGAATCGGCCCCTTGTAGGTGAAGATGGATTTATCCACCTCCTCCGGGCATGTGTCGATAAGCCCCTCCTCAAACTTGCCTTTTTCCTCTTCATACACATCCAATGCCTTGCGGTAGAAGAAATAAGCAGTCGACACACCGTGGTGCTCACGAATGACATTCACAATGCGGTTATTGAGGCCGTACGATTCCGCCAGCTCCACACCTTCCGTCACATGCCCCGTGATGATACGCGCGCTGGCTTCCGGAGTTAAATCCGCATGGGGTGAGTTATTCTGGTCAGCAATATTCTCAGCGAAATACTGAGGATTCGTAATCTTGCCAATATCGTGGTAAAGTCCGCACACACCAGCGCGGGTCACATCCGCCCCAATGGCCTCGGCTCCGGCCTCAGCCAGTCGCTGCACTACCAGGCTATGGTGGAACGTGCCGGGAGCCACAATCTGCAGTTTTTTGAGCAGAGGATGGTTCATATCAGCCCATTCAAGCCAGGTAATGGGGGTGGATATGTTAAACACCCGTTCCAGCGCCGGCATCATGCCACCCACCAGAGCAGCCAGAACAAAATTCACCACCACGGTAACACCCAGCTCACTGGTAAATCCCCCCAGATGAAAGCCATTCCTAAGCCCGCGAAGCGGAACCTCTGTTTCCGTACCGGCCAGCTCCAGCCCCAGCAACAGATACACCGAAGCAAACACCAGAGCACTGGCCACAAAACCAGCCTGCAGAATCTGCTCACGCTTATGCACACGACCAGATACCAGCGCGCACACCGTACCCGTTACAAAACACACGGCGCTGTAATTCAGAATAATGGAAGCATTCGTACCGTCCGGGAACATCGCGACACCGAAAATCGTGCAGCAGAGCGCGGCAAAAGAACCGAGCCGGCGCCCAATCATCACGGCCACCACCGTAGGCGCCAGCGCATACGGCAACCAGAGCAGCACCTGCCCCTCCAACGCAAATCCGGGAATCACCCCCTTGAGCTCATTCACACCTATCATGATGAGCAACTGAGCCACCACCATCGATGTAAGAAGCAATATTCGCCGAAGCGTGAGCATCTGCGGCAGACGGGACATATTCGCCAGCAGCATGAGCCCCATAGCCGTGAGCACAAGCCAGATAACGCGGAAAGCGGCATTCCACGCACTGCACGAAACCCAGCACGCCATGACGCACATGGCAACCAGGCCCAGCAGTGACACCCCGAGTATGAACAAGGGGCCACCCTTGAAACGAGGCGGTGCCGGGTCATCGCCTCTCAATCTGTTACTAATGAGATGAGTCATACATTCTTACTTGCTTTCTTCTTTAACCATGACAGACGCACGTGTTTCCGGCAGGCCTTCAGCCTTGATTTTCACCACAGCCTCACCAGACTTTCCACGTGAGCCGCGGACAACCGCCACAATGCGCCCATTGAAGAACCGTTGTTCTTTTGACACCATGCTGGTCTGATCTGTTTGATTTCCGTTGCAGAATCCCACCAATTCAGCCGGTCCGGAAATCCGGAAGCTGACACTCCGGCAATCAGTCGGCACAACCTTACCCTTGGCATCCACGGTAGAAAGAGAAATATAGGCAAGATCATGACCGTGGTTGTCAATCTCCGTCCGGTCTATACTTACCTTGACAGACCTTGCTGCGCCGGTCGTCACGCGTGTATCCTTCGCCCAGGGCTTGCCATTCTTCCAGACCTTCACCATCAGCGTTCCGGGTTCGTAAACCACATCCTCCCACACAAAGCGATAGTCGTTTTTGCCCACAGTGAGTTTCTGGGTGAATGTACCCCCCTGCCCGCGTTCCCGGACACCGAGACTTTTGCCGTTCAAAAACAATTCAGCCTTATCACCGCTGGTGAACACCATCACCGGGGTCACTTCACCTTCTCGCCCCTTCCAGTTCCAATGTGGCAGGATATGGCATGTCCTCTTCTCGGGATTCCAGCGGCTGCGGTAGAGATAATAGGTATCCTTCGGGAAGCCGGCGAGGTCGATAATGCCGAAATACGAACTACGGCTGGGGGCTTTATTACCCATTGCCCTGAGCTGCTCCATGGCGGCACGCTTCTCCGCTTCGGAAGCACCATGAAAATTACCGATATTCGACGCATCCTGATTATACGGCGTAGGCTCACCCAGATAATCGAAGCCGGTCCACACATATTCGCCGGCCACGTGGGGATTCCTGTCCAGCGCAGCCATTTCAATATCCGGGCAAGTCCCCCAGCCGGGAGCAAACAAGCCGTAGGCACTCACGTGGAACGAACGGGCGCCATCGCCCACCTTCCAGCCCAACGGAAAGAAATAAGTGTCACGCGAAGCCACGCAGGAGTTTGTTTCCGAGCCATAGAGAGGCAGCGTGGGGTGGTGAACCCTGAAGTCTGCATACATATCGGGCTTGTAATTAAACCCGAATACATCCACCGTATCAGCAAACCCATTCGTCATACTCGCAGGAGCGTTGCTGCCAACGGTGTACGGTCTGGTCAGATCGTATTCGTGAATCTCTTCGCGAAGTTCGCGAGATACCTCGCGGCCTCGTTCCGTGTTCAGCTCCGGAACCTCATTGCCACCACTCCAGGCAATGATGCAAGGGTGGTTGCGGTCCCTCAGCATGAAATTGCGCACATCCTTCCGCCACCAGTTTGCCCAGTGCACGTGGTAGCCATTCACCTTGTCATACTTCTGTGCCTCCCATATATCAAAAAGCTCATCAATGACCAGGATACCATGCTTATCGCACAAATCGAGCACTTCCGGCGCCGGGGGATTATGAGTCATGCGGATGGAGTTGCACCCCATCTCCTTCAGAATTTCAATCTTCCGTTCATAACCACGCGCATGGAATGCTGCACCCAGGGGTCCCAGGTCGTGGTGTTCACATACCCCCTTAATCTGCACTCGCTCGCCGTTCAGGTAAAAACCATCCTTTGTCCACTCAATGCTGCGCACACCAAAACTGGTCTTATGGGAGTCGATTTCGGTCTCACCTGAGATAAGCGTCGTACTTAATTCATACAGATTGGGGGATTCGCAGCTCCAGAGTTTCGGATTCCTGATACTGAGCATCTGTACCACTTCACGCTCCTGCCCCGCCTTCAACCTGATTTTCTTAGACTCAGCCTTCGTCCTTCCTACACTCTGCACAAGCCTGATTTCACAGTCCTTGCTGCCGGTGTTCGAGACACGGGTGCGAATCTCCACGGTGGCAGACTCTTCGGATATCTCAGGAGTCATCACATACACCGGCCAGTGCGCCAGATGCACCGGACCGGTCTTTTCCAGCCACACATGGCGGTAGATACCAGCCCCCGGATACCAGCGTGTAGACAGCGGCAGATTATGTGCCAGAACCGCCACCAGATTCTTTCCCGGTCGAAGATGCGGAGTCAGGTTTACGCGAAAGGAGTTGTACCCATACACCCACTCGCCGGCCAGTCTGCCGTTCACATACACCTTGGGATTAGACATTACACCGTCAAAATCCAGGTAGTAACGTTCGCTCTGAGCATCAAAATCCTCAGGCAGTTCAAAAGTCTTGCGATAGCAGCCCCAGCCATTCCACGGCAATTTACCCGTTTCATTCGGCTCATCTTTCAGGAACGGACTGGAAATGGCCCAATCATGTGGCAACTGAACCCGCTTGAAGTCATCATCATTATACTGCACTCCTACTGGAGATTCAGCATTTGCGCGCCCGGGCTTCAATTCTATGGCCTTACCCTCGGCATCCAGAAACGTAATCTCGCGTATGCTTGCCCAGGCGGATTTGGTCGTGCCCCGTGTAATCTTCAGCCTCAGCGACCGAACCGGGCGGTTCCCCACATTGATGCGCAAGGTGTCTTCATTCTGCAGCACCATGGCGGCGGTCCTCCTGGACTTGCCGGAGACAATCTCTGCATCAACCTCGAAACTATTCGCCTTCTCCCACTTCACCACAATAGTTTCAACCCTGGTTTTCGTACCGGTCGTTACCTTGATACTATACCCGGTCTTCCCATCCGGCGCACACCAGCGCGTATCCGGGTTACCATCAACAGCATATGAAGCCTCATGCCCGGGCTGGCTTGCAGACGCCTGCGCCGGCGACAAAGAACCACCCGGCTCCTTGTTGCCGAAATACTTGAATTTCCAGTCGAAATCAAAACTTTCCCGTTCACCGGCTAAGGCTGCTGGCAGCATTCCCAGCGCAATCAGGAACAGAGAATTAAACGAGAGCTTCATATGCGATGCCGTACATTCTACCAAATGCACCACACCATTGCAAGGTAAATCAGAGCCCGCCCCTTTACTCTCTATTCACCTTCAATCTTCAGCCCACTAGTGTCATACATCACAAGGGCGTGATTCCTGCGTATTAATTCAGAGGAAATCAACTCTCCATCAAGGCGCAGAGTATCCCTGTACACCTCACCTTGTCGATACACCCCACTTTTTTCCCGGACAAAACGCTCATTCTCCATGCGGATTCTGTAGCAACACGGCTGCCCGGCATCGGCTCTTAATTCACCACGCAGGAAATCACCGTCCACCCACAAACGGAACTGGTAGCTGCGGGAGGTCATATTAGTCACGCGATAATCAAGATAGTTGTAGACAATACTGGTGCCCATGCCGAAGGGAACCTGGCGCCCGGAATCAGGGAAAAGATTGTATCGGTCGTGGTGGTGGTGCTCGGTAATCGACAGCTCCGAATGAAGAACCAGCCAGTGTAGAAGGTTAGACAACTGGCACATCCCCCCTCCTTCTCCGGCCTGCGGTTTGCCACAGGCAATCACCAGGCCGGGCAGATAGCCCTTCCTGCGGGACGTATTCCCCAGCAGTCGCCACAGAGAAAAGGTTTCACCGGGGCGGATGACAACACCATCAATACGCGGAGCAGCCAGGGCCAGATTAGTGGCCTTATTATTCTGCAGAACCGGGTCAACTCCTGCCAGTTTGCGGCGGATACGTGACTCGTGGTGAAACACAAGAACCGGGTAGGATGCAGCCTGCCTCTCCTTGCAGAATCGGAGCGGGCTGAAAGCATCGCGCAAATGGCGCTGCCAGATTCCCTTCTGGCGGGATAACCAGAAAGCAAAGGGCCCCAGTTCACAGAATAATCTACGGCGGCTCATACAGTCTAATTACCCATCATTCTGATTTCCGCAGCGCTGCTGCCGCTGCCGTCAAGCGCAGCAGTTGATGTAAACCGGACATACCGGGCTTTCTGTGCATCGAAGGTAATCACCTGTTCCACGGGATTCGCGCGCAAATTACCGAACTCTCCCTCAGAAACCGTTTCCCAATTCTTGCCGTCGCTACTCAGCTCCAGGCGATAGCGGCTCGTCATATTCACCGTCTTTTCATCCTGACGCGGAGTGTATGCAAACCCGGTCACGGTCTGCGTCTTTTTCATGTCGATGACAATGTGCGCCGGGATATTGTCCGCCACCCACATCGTATCAGACTTTCCGTCAAACGCGTGCGCTATGGAATCCGCCCCCGTTCCGCTGAACTTCCATCCGGTGCAGTCCAGGCTGCCGTCATCAACCTCTCCTTCTTCCACCGCCTCTACCGGCACCTCGCCAGGCATACGCAAAAGCGAAAACTCTGATATACAAGGAACCGCCTTGCTGCGCACAATACTCAGCCGGACTTTTTCAGCAGTAACCGGCTCAGGAAGCCAGCGAAGCACCTGATTGCCGATAGTGTGACCTTTGCCTCCACGTATACCATCGAAATTATCTTCCTTTTCACCCGGCTGGCCTGGGTGCACAATCGTCTGCCACTCGCCATCCACCCAGGCATCCACCTGGAAAGCCTCCACTCGCTGCCCCAGGCGAATCTGCTCCCGCAGGCGGATGACATCGAACGTGACCGGCTTATCGAAGAACAGAACAGCGCGGGGATTTTTATCACCCTTCTCGGGGCACCAGTAGGACTCTATGTCACCATCCGTCAGGTTGCTGCCGCCGTACTTCTTGCCATGTCTGGTGCTGATTTTCGCTTTGGCTCCCTTGGCATAATCCTTTGCGAGCATCTGTCTGCGCATGGCACCAAAAGCCTCCAGCGATGCCACATCCGCGGCATCGAGCTGGCCGTCACGATTCGGCGCCAGATTCAGAATCAGGTTCGCACCGCGTCCCACACTCGCCAGATAAACCTCCATCAGGTGTTTCGGACTTTTCACACTCCCGCCCTGCCCGGGATGCCAGAACCAGCCGCGGTGATTGATGGGCGTATCCGCCTCAAGCGAGAGCCATTTCTTCCCCTGAGCATTCCAGAGCGGGTAATGGCGGGCAAAACCCTTTTCGGAACCCGCCCAGGTCACATCGCCACGCCCGGCAGCCCCCCAGATGATGCAGTTTTTCTGCAACCGTCGAATATTCCTGACCACCTGAGTGTAATTGTAATACGTATCGGCCTTACCGATATTGCGATTCTCGCGGGCACCGCCATAATACCCATCGCCGCCCATAGCACCATCGAACCAGATTTCAAAAATCGGGCCGTAGTTGGTCAGCAGTTCCTCAATCTGTTTGTAGTACACGCGGAGATACCCCTTGCGTCCATACTCAGCGCAGTTTCTGTCCCACGGGGAAAGATACGTTCCAAAAGCAAACTTATGCTTCTTACAGGCATTGGCAAACTCCCGCACCACATCGCCCTTACCCTTTTTCCATGGAGACTTGGTGATATTATGCCCGGTGGACCTGGTGGGCCAGGTGCAGAATCCATCATGGTGCTTGGCGGTGTAAATCATCCCGTTCATGCCCGCTTTCTTGAACGTGCGAACGATTTTATCTGCATCAAAATTGGAAGGGTTGAACAACTCCGGCTTTTCATCACCATAGCCCCATTCTCTGTCTGTGTAAGTGTTCAGGCCAAAATGCACAAAGGCGTACCATTCCCTGCGCAGCCATTCAACTTGCTGCTCCGTAGGCAAGGGGCCATACGGTGCCGGTTCGCCAGCCGCCCGGGCTGAGTCACCCCCCATGCCGAGGAGCAGAGAAACGGTCAGGAGAAAAGATTTGCCAGTCATGGTGCCATTCTACACAACAGCACCTTGACTGGCAAGTTAAAACAAGGGGAAAAGTATGGTATCGACGTTTTACTTACGGTCGATGGTATGGGCTTTCCAGTTCTTAATGATTTCCTGAACCTGGGCAGCACCCACTCCGCTGGCAACATGCTTTCCGTTCTTGTCAGCAATAGCCACTGCGGGGAATCCGGGCATGCCGCAACCGGGAAGCCCCTGGAACTTTGTGGCCTTCAACTGCTCAAACCAGATGCAAGGCATCTTCGCTTTCATGGACTTCATGTAGTCCTTGCATTCCTTTTCAGATTTATCGCCACAGATCACAATCATTTCAACCTTACGGCTCGGCTTGATTTTCTTATACGCATCGACGGCGACCGGCATGCTCTGCTTGCAATAACCGCACCAGCTGGCGGAATAAAGATAAATGAAGTATTCTGCCTTCAGATTCGGTTTGCCGGTCAGCTGCTTGAATTTTCCAAGTGCAGCCGGCACAGCGGCTTCGCCAGTAGCGGCTGCCGTTTCAGTGCGCTCCTCATCTGCCTCAGTTTCAGCAGACTTGTCCTTCTTTCTGCTTTTCTTACTGTCCTTGGCTTTGCTCTTCTTTTTGTTCTTCTTCTTTTTTTTCTTCTTGCTCTTGCCTTCATCCTCATCTGCTTCATCAGCCGCCGCCTCTTCGACCGCCGCCTCTTCGACCGCAGCCTCTTCGGCAGCAGCCTCTTCGGTCGCAGCTTCATCCAGAAGCTCATCCTGAGCATATGCGGGAGCAAACATCAGAGCCGCAAGGGCCATTGCCAAGGTCATGAAATACTTACGCAGCTTCATGAACATGAGTCTAGCAAAGGCATTCACAGGTGTCAACAAATAAAAACAAACGCGGTGCCATAATCAGAGAGAGGGCGCAAATGAGCATTTTCCATCTCTTTTTCCTTGAAAAATTGAAAGAAACAGGTTAGAGTATGTGGTGATGAAAATTCATTTCTGTGGAGCAGCTGAAACAACTACCGGCTCCCAGCATCTGCTGGAAGTGAACGGCAAACGCATTCTTCTGGACTGTGGCATGTACCAGGGCCACCGCGAGGATCAGATGCGCATCAACCGGGAGTTCCCCTATTTTAATCCTGCCGAGATTGATTGTGTGGTTCTTTCCCACGCGCATATTGACCACTCCGGCAACCTGCCGAACCTGGTCAAGAAAGGCTACAAAGGGTTCATCTACAGCACGCATGCCACACGAGACCTCTGCCAGGTCATGCTGGCGGATTCTGCCCGCATCCAGGAAAGCGACTGCAAGTTCCTCAACAAGATGAGTGCACGCAAGGGCGGCAGCGGCAAGGTGGCCGAAGTCATCTACACCGAACAGGACGCCGAGCTCTGCCTGCGCCGCTTCATCAACATCGGCTATGAAATTCCCTTCCCGATTCTCCCGGGCGTTACCCTCACGTTCTACGATGCTGGCCACATTCTGGGTGCGGCACAGATTGTGCTCGATATTGATGACGAGGAGGATGGTCAGCACAAGCGCCTGCTCTTCTCCGGCGACGTGGGCCGAGGCAACAACGAGCTGCTGCGCGACCCCGTTCCTGTGCCCGGCGTGGATATCATGCTCATGGAATGCACCTACGGCGGCCGCTACCACGAATCCCCCAGCCG
>JAZRBC010000119.1:0-3849 GCA_045634905.1 Akkermansia sp. | reverse complement strand
AAACCGGGATAAGGGGCATTCCCTTATCCCGGTTGAAAAGCTGATTTCTGAAATGTCGGCTCTTACACGAGCTGCGCGATGAGGGTTTCGCGGTCGCCGGGGCAGAAATCCATGGGGGGGATTTCCGGCAGCGTGTAGCAGCCTGCAGCCAGGCGCATGCTGGCGCGGGCAGCGCTCACCATCACCTGAGCCGTGAGCGCCGGGTTGTTGATGCGCATCTCGAACTTGAAAATCTGGTTCTGCGTGGTGCCGGACACACCCTTGCGCTCCATGTACACACCGTGGCCCATGTCGCGGAGGGAGTCGATGTCATCGACCTGCTTCACATGCGTTTCATCGTGGCAGAAATAATCATCGGCCTTGATGGCGGCTTCCACCTCGGCAAAGTCGGCACCGTCCTCCAGCTGCACATACACCATGCGGCGGTGCACACCGGAACCCGTGGGGATGGTGAGAGAAAGCGCATCCTTCACCCCCGCCTTGGAGCGGGCCACCACGCTGTGGCCCATGCTCATACCGGGGCCGAAGTTGGTGTAGGTGATACCCTTCGGAGCCATAGCCAGCATCATGGTACGCATCACCGAGTCCGAACCCGGATCCCAGCCGGCGGAAATCACGGCCACTGCGTTGTTCTCGCGGGCCTGCTTGCCCAGCGAGCGGCGCAGCTCCACGATACCACCGTGAATATCATAGCTGTCCACCGTGTTGATTCCCTTGGCCAGCAGGGGCAGAGCCGTCTCCTCCACGCTGCGGGTCGGGGTGCAGAGCAGTGCCACATCCACCTGCCCCAGCTCATCGATATCCGTCACCGTTTTAATCCCATGCACAGGGGCGCTGCCGGCGCGGCGCACGATGCCTACTAATTCCATATCCGGAGCAGCACGCAGTGCATCGACCGAGTACTTACCGATATTTCCATATCCTACGATGGCTACCTTAATCATCTTATTGATTCTGTGGCTTGTGTTGATAAACTGCTCGCAGGGATTCTCTATACCCTGCCACGGCGCTATTGTATACGAATCTCCCCGCCAACGCAAGCGCAGACTTGCATCCTGACGCACTTTTTAGAATAATTCCAACATATTATCCCGAAGAAAGCCCGTATAAAAAACCGGAGCAGCGGATATTAGCATTGATAATGTTCCGAAAATATACTAAAGTTCAGGCAGATGAATAAGCAGTGGAAAATCTGGCGGCGCGTATGCTGCGGCGTGGTTGCGCTGGCGGCAGCGTGGTTGCTCCTTGCATGGCTGTCCGACCCTGCCGAACCGGCAGCAGGCCCGCTGCGGCATGATATCGAGCCGCTGCAGAAGCGACTGGGTGCCGGGCTGGGAATTCGCAGTGCCCAGTGGAAAGCCCGCCGGTCACACGCCGAAACCGGCCTCATCCCGTACCAGGACAACGCGCTGGTGGTATACGGGGTGATAGAATCCGATGCCGCGGCCGCTCTGGTAGAAGCCGCGGAAGACAAGCACAAGGTTCAGGTAAGCTTTGAAGAAATACTGGTGCAGGAAACAGCCTGGGAAAGCCCGGCCCTGCTGGAGCAACTGACCACCCAGCTGCAGCAGCGAATCAATAAACCGATGGGATTTGACCAGGTGACGCGCTTCGCCTGGTGCCCGGCAAAACAACAGCTGTATATCGAGCTGCTTCTGTATTAACCTTCTCGACATCTGATGAAAACCACCACCTACCATAACCAGCTGAGCGCCGTATTCTGCGGCGCAAGCCTTTCATTTGCCCTGATGCCGGGCAGCTCCGACAGTCTGACGCCATGGGAGCTGCTGTGCGGGGGGCTGGTTATGGCGTTTGCAGTGTTGCTGTTTACAGCCGTCTCCTGCCTGATATATGAGGGGCTGAATCTCCCGCAATGGATAAAGGGCATACTGCTGCTCCTGCTCTGCTGTGGCTGGAAACCAGTCTCAGCTTTTATGAAGATATGGAGCTTCTCCCTTGCCTGGGACTGGACGGATGTGTGGGAGCTGGTGGCGGGCTCCGTCATGCTCTTCTGCTGGCCTGCCGTGGGAGCCATCGTGGCTTGGCGCATCGGCTCCGGGAAGCGCTGGTTTTCCCTGCTGTGCATTATCGCGGGCATCCTGCTTCTGTTGTACGGCATTTCCCCTGAGCCTGACGGAGTCGATTGGGACCGCATGGGATAAGATAGAGCCGATCTGAGCGATAAAGAGGAATTTGTTTCACTGAGCCCGGCTCTGCCGGCCTCAATTTAGACCGCCAACGGCGGATTTAGATGCCGCCTTTGGCGCCAATTTCGACCACACCGGAAGGGTTTGGATTTCGATGCCCGCCCGTGGCGGGCAATAAGAAACAGCATCGAAATCCGCCTGTGGCGGTCGAAATTGCCACTGACGTGGCATCTAAATCTTCGCTTCGCTCAGTCTAAATTGAGTGCCCCTCATGCGGCACTCAGTGAAGTAAATTCCAATTTGTCGAGCGAAATGATTTATCAACTAAAGAGTTTAACAGCACAATACAGAACAAAACCACCGGCAAGGCACGGAAGCCTTGCCGGTGGTGAAAGGGTTGCTTTGGTGCGGTGGTTTACCTGGCGTTCACCACTTCATCGAGCGGAATGATGATGAATCCGATACCGCGGTTACCATTCTTGCCGTTGTTGTGACAGGTTTCGTAGATGATACCTACGTTATCCTCATCCACCATGGCCTGGCAGGAGTAGCCCATGCAGCGGCGGGAGTCGTAGAGCACGCCCTTGTTCCAGGTCTTGCCGTCGTCGCGGGAGGCACGCACCGTCATGAAGCTGCGGGGGTACACAGTCGGGTTCGAGAAGAGCAGCAGGCGACCATGCTTCGCGGAGTCCACGGAGATGATGGAGCCCTGGCAGGTGGGTTCCACAAGGTCCTTGCAGTTGGTCTCATGAGCCTGCCAGGTCTTGCCCAGGTCCCTGGTCACGTACACCACGCGCTTGCCGGCCCAGGTTTCGTTGCGGCAGTTAATCATGATAGAACCATCCTGCAGCTCCACCACCTGGCATTCGGAAGTCTTGTGGGGCACGCCATTGCCATAGGCCCAGTTCCTGCCACCATCGGTCGAGTAGCAGATGGTGCTCATGCAGTTCGGGTTGGCGCCGCGCTGCCAGATCTGGGCCGGGAACACGATAACCCCCTTGCTGGTCACAATACCATTGCCGGGGCCGGCGAGAATGGTGGTCCACTCCTCCTTCTTGATCTGGCGGGTGGGGTTCACATAGTCCTTGCACCAGGTCTTGCCATCGTCATCAGAATACACCATGCCCCACTGGCCGGTCTTGTCCTTGTCGAAACCGGTCTGGGAAACCCCCAGGGAGGCACCACCGCTGAAGTGGCACACCAGGGACTGCATCCAGATGCGGCCGTTGGAGGGGTCCTGCAGGATGCAGGGGTCGCCGCAGCCGTTGTTGTGGCCGGGGCCGGCATCCATGCTCACCTCGGGGCGGGTCCAGGTCTGGCCACCATCGGTCGAGCGCACGGTGGCCACATCAATATCGGCACAGAGGTCGCCTTCGTGGTGGTAGCGGGCATCGAAACAGGCTACCAGAGAACCGGCAGCGGTGCGGATGATGCCGGGAATGCGGAAAGCCACACAGGGGCGCGGGGCTGCGCCATCCGGCTGGTTGCCCACGCTCTCGCCGGGGAAGGAAAGCATGGTTCCCACGCGCTGGGTCACAGCCGCCTGGTCAGGGGCGTATTCCTTGCCATCGATGGTAATTTTCACATCACTGAAGCTGATGCTGGAGCCCACAGGCGCACCACCGGCAGGCTGCACATCCAGCCACAGGTGGTTTTCGCCGCCATCCAGCGCACCCTTGGTGTGAATCACCACCGTGCCATC
>JAZRBC010000118.1:0-27049 GCA_045634905.1 Akkermansia sp. | reverse complement strand
CCCCGCAACAAGCCAACAAGGCGGGATAGCCAAGTGGCCTAAGGCAACGGTTTGCAAAACCGTCATTCGTGGGTTCAAATCCCACTCCCGCCTCTGAAAAGGAACACCGTAGAGAACGCAACACTCTCACGGTGTTCTTTTTTGTTGTAGTGGAGCTCAGGCAATGAGGCAATCCGGTGCCGATTTTGAATGTAGAATTTTGAATTTTTGATGTAGAATGTACTGAATTTCCTGCGCCTTTGGCGCAGCTGCATATCGCTCGCGCCAAAGGCGCGGGGCCTGCCTCGGCGTAGCAAGCACGGCACCAGCCGTGACGCGAAGGCGGGAACTTGCACATTCAAAATTCTACATCTTTGAGTCTCGATTTTGCGCTGAGTCCTTAATTATGCAAACGCGTTCACCCGGTATCAATCGAACTCCACTTCCCAATGCGGGGCAGCGTGGGCGGTGAAGCAGAGGTGGATTTGTGCAGCGGTCTGTTTGCCGGTGTGGAGCGGGGGCAGGGCATCGGGGGGGAACCAGGCTGCCGCAGTGGTTTCGGGGTTGGCCTGCAACTGTGGTTCACTCAGCGCGGTGCAGAGCACAAAAGCCTTGATGATATGGTATGGAAAGGGACGGCGGCAGTTGCGGCGGCTGTATTCATGCAGCGCTACCAGGCGGCCGGGTTTTATCTGCAGCCCCGCTTCCTCCTGTGCTTCCTTGATGAGATTGGAGGCGATGGTCTGATTCACATCGACCCATCCACCAGGCATAGCCCATAGACCGTCCCTTTCCTGCACGAGCAGAATGCGACCATCGCGGATGATGGCAGCGCGGGAATCGAGCTTGGGAGTCTGGAAGCCGGTTTCGTTGCAGAACAGCTCCCGCACCCTGGGCAGGGGGAGCTCGGTCATGAGGCTGAGCATCTCTGCCGAAATCTCACGCAGCCGCGCAAAGCGTTCGCGGTCGAAGGCATCCGGGCTGTATTCCATGCCCGCCTGGGCAATGAACTGGATTTCCTTCGCCCATTCGAGCCATTGCAGTCGTGTATCGGCCTCTTCCATCGGCTTGTGCGTTCCTCATGGGTATCCATGAGGGGGAAATCAGAGTGCCATCTTGCCGGGGTTGAGGATGCCGGTGGGATCCAGGGCGGCTTTGATGGCCCGGTGGGTGTCCATGGCCTCGGGGCCTATGGCACGTGGGAACCAGGGGGCTTTGGCGAGACCGATGCCGTGCTCGCCGGTGATGCTGCCGCCGTGGTTCATGACCCAGTCGAAAAGGCGGTTCACGAGGGCATCTGCAGGTTCGCGGATATCGCGGCCTTCGGCATCCTTGAGCACCATGATATTGGTGTGAATGTTGCCGTCGCCGCTGTGGCCGAAGCAGGCCACGGGTATGCCGGTTTCCTTCTGCATGCTCTCACAGAAACTGACCAGTGCCACCAGCTGCGAGCGGGGGATGACGATATCCTCATTCAGCTTGGTGAGACCGGTGGCTTTCAGGCTGTAGGAGAACTCGCGGCGCAGCTGCCAGATGGATTCCACCTCGGACTCGGTTCGGGCATAGACCACCTCTGTGGCGCCGGTGCGGCGCAGGATGGCAGCGATGGCCTCCAGCTCGGTGGCTACGGCATCTGCCTGGCCGTCAATCTCGATGATGATGTGTCCCTGAGCGCCGGCGGGCAGGGCGCTGGGGCCCAGGTGATTCCGGGCTGCGGCCAGGGTGAAGGCGTCGGTAATCTCGATGGCGCAGGGCAGGTGGCCGCCCTGCAGGGTGTTCTGCACAGCGGCAGCGGCCAGTGCGAACTCCGGGAAACTGGCGTGCAGCGCCGCGCGGGCGGGCGGCGCGGGGATGATGCGCAGCGTGGCCTCAGTCACGATGCCGAGCATGCCTTCGCTGCCGCAGAAGAGCCCCACCAGGTCAAAGCCCTGCTTGTTCTTGTGGGTGCGGCCGCCGCAGCGCAGCACTCGGCCATCTGCCAGCACCACGGTGAGCCCCAGCACATAGGCGCGGGTCACGCCGTATTTCAGGCAGCGGGGGCCGCCTGCATTGGTGGCAATGTTGCCGCCGATGCTGGATTCCTTGCGCGAGGCGGGGTCGGGCGGGTAGAACCAGCCGACTTCGGCGCAGGCGGCCTGCAGATCTGCGGTCAGCACGCCGGCTTCTGCCACGGCCACGCCATCTGCCGGGTTGACTTCCAGAATGCGGGTCATGCGCGCCACGGAGATGACGATGCCGCCATTCACCGGCACACAGCCGCCCACATAGCCCACACCGGCACCGCGCGGGGTCACGGGAATGCCGCGTTCGTTCGCAAAGCGCATGGCTGCGGCTACCTGCTCGGTCTCTGTGGCCAGCACCACGGCCTGCGGCAGCGCGGCGGCGTGCCATTTATCCCCCGCGTGGGCCTGCAGCGTGGCCGCATCGGTGCACACGCAGTCGCCCAGCAGGTTTTTCAGCTCCTCTATCCACTCAATAGTCATTAGTCAATCGTCAATAGTCAATCAATCCTTGTCCGTTCCCCAGCGGCGGTGCAGCCAGGATTCGATGGGGGAGAAGAGAATCTTGTCCGCAAGCAGGCCCACGGCAATGATGATGAACATGATGCCGATGACCTGGTACATGCGCTGCAGCTCGCGGCCGTAGTGCAGGTACTGGCCGATACCGAAGCCGGAAACCACGGAAACATAAATCTCCGCTGCCATGAGCGAGCGCCAGGCAAAGGCCCAGCCCTGCTTCATGCCGCTCACCACAAAGGGAGCCGAGGCGGGCAGGGTGACAAACACCAGTGTGTGCAGCGGGCTGGAACCCATGGTGCGGGCGGCGCGGGCGTAGATGGGCGGCACGTTCTTCATTCCGTTCTGGGTGGAGAGCAGCACGCTCCACAGCGTGCCCATGATGACCACGAAGAGCAGGGCGGATTCCGTCTGCCCGAACCAGATGCAGGCCAGCGGCACCCAGCACACGCTGGGCAGCGCCTGCAGCCCCAGACCCAGCATGCCCAGGGTATCATTCACGCAGCGGAAGCGGGCGGCCAGCATGCCCAGCGGCACACCCAGCACCAGACCGATGAGGTAGCCGATGAGCAGGCGCCGCAGGGTGATGAGCATGGAGAGCGGAATCTTACCGTTCACGGTGTTATCCCACAGGTAGTGCCCCACGGTGCTGGGCGGGGGCAGCACATAGGGCGACCACAGGCTGATATCCAGCCCGAGCGCGGTGAGGTCGCCGGTGAGCGCGGCCCACACAAGCACGAGCAGCGCAAAGAAGATGATGGTGATGAGAGCGCGTTTCATGGCGGTTTAATCGGATTCTGCTGCGGTGTAGCCCTTGAGCGCCGAGGTGATTTCCTGCGAGAGGTCGGCGAGGTCGTGGTTGTTGATGTTGCGCGGGCGGGCGAGGTACACGGGGAACTCCTCGCGCACGCGGCCGGGATGGGGGGAGAAGAGGATGACGCGGCTGCCGAGGCACACGGCCTCGCGCACGTTGTGGGTCACGAACACGATGGTCTTGCGGCGCTTCTCCCACACATCCTGAATATCGCCGTAGAGCCGCTCTCGGGTCATGGCATCCAGCGCGGAGAAGGGTTCATCCATGAGCAGAATCTTGGGGTTCGGTGCCAGCGAACGGGCCAGCGCCACGCGCTGGCGCATGCCGCCGCTCAGCTCGTGGATATTGGCGTGGGCAAAGCGGTCCATCTTCACCAGGTAGAGGTAGTATTTGGCCACCTCCAGGCGTTCCTTGTTGGTGAGGTTGGGTTTCTGCTTGAGCCCGAACATCACGTTGCCGATGACATCCAGCCAGGGGAAGAGCGCGTGCTCCTGGAACATGACCATGCGGTCGCGCCCCGGGCCGGTGATGGGGGTGCCATCGATGAGCGCCATGCCGCTGTCCGGCTTGTCGAGCCCGGCGATGATGTTGAGCAGGGTGGATTTGCCGCAGCCGCTGGGGCCTACGAAGCAGACGAACTCGCCCTCGTTGATGGTGAGCGAAACATCGTCCAGCGCGCGCACTGTGCCGCGCTTGGTCACGAAATCCTTGCACACATGCTCGATGCTGAGCTTGGCTGTGGGGAAGTGGTGTATTTCCTCGTGTAGTTTTTCCTGTGTCATCAGTCTTGCTTGTAAATCATTCCATCCAGCGGGGGCACGCGGTCCAGCAGGTCTGCGGCCTGCGCATCTTCCACGAATTGTTTCAGCCCCGGCAGGTCAATTTCCGTGGTCAGTTTCAGGCGCTTCCAGGCGCTGCATACCAGCTCGGGTTCCATGGGGGCCTGGGTCAGCTCCGTCAGCTCCTCCACCACGCGCGCCTGGGCTTCCTCCGGGTGGTCAATAATCCACTGGGTGAGCTCGCGGTGGGCGCGGATGATGGTGGCGGCCTCCTGCGGGTGGTTCTGCAGCCAGCCCACGCGACCAGCCAGCACGGTGGTGACCACATCGGGCTCCTGCACCAGGATACGCGCCCCTGCCATGCTTTCCAGACGCGAGACCCAGGGCTCCACCGTCCAGCAGGCGGAGATATCTCCCTGCTTCATGAGCTGCAGCTGCATGGAGTTCGGCGTGGGGGCCACTCGGCAGTCGCCCGCGCCCTCCAGCGTGCAGGTAAGGCCGTTTTTCGTCAGCCAGGCGCGGCAGGAGACATCCTGTGTGTTGCCCAGCTGGGGCGTGGCAATGCTGCGCCCCTTGAAATCGGCCGCCCGGGTGATGCCGCTCTCCGGTGCCACCATGAGCGCGGCACCGCCATTCACCGCACCTGCCAGCAGGCGCACCTCTCGCCCGGCGGATACGGCATAGGCATTCAGAGCGGGGCTGGGGCCCACGTAGGTAAGGTCAGCCGTGCGGCCGAATAGTGCCTCCATGGCGGTGGGGCCGGCGTTGTAGGTGTACCACTCAATCGTATAGCCGGGCAGGTAGCGCTCAAACCAGCCCTCGCCGTGGCGGCTCATGTTACGCGCCACAAGTGCCTGCACATGAGTCACGTTCGGAAATCCGCCCATGCGGATTACCTTGCTGTTCGGATCTTCCTGGTTGCACCCCGCCACAAGAAGCAGGGCCATCACCAGAATCAGGCAGCTGAGCAGTTTTTTGAGCATTCGTCCCACACTACCACACCCGCCGCCCGCGGTCAAGCTGCAAGTGCGACAATGGGATTTACGATTTTTGATTTACGATTTACGAATGAGTGTTTGACTATCGGAGCAGGTCGATGGGAATCATGATGAGGTGAGCTACTGTGCCCAAGGCGTATCCCACGGCGGTGAGGGGTAAATCCACGCCATAGCTCAGAGCCACGGATAGTGGCAGGCGGATTTTGTTGCCCGTGGTGCGGATGGTGGGCAGCCCCGTCAATATGAGACTATCGTACTGGCTCGGAGTGAGGGTGAGTAAGTCTACTTTATTCGTGAAATGGCTCCGGTCCATGTAGCTGACGGCCAGCTCATTCTCGCTGACACGCTTCGCTTTTGTGTAGTCAAAATCGATAGCCCTGATAAAAACCGGCATGCCGTCAGATGGCTTGTTATCGAGCCTCACGAGGTACAGCTCCGGGGTAGGGGCACCGGTGGTGTCCGGTGCGGGGGTCTCCGGGTTGCAGGTGTCGATATTGTGAATCGGGATGATTACGCCCATCAGTCTGGGGTTCAGCTGTCTGTATTCCACCAGAATCTCCTTGTAGACAACCCCGTTTACTTTGTAGTACGACTCTTCTCCTTCTTTATATGCCAGGATTGGCAGTGCCTTGCCGATACTGTCGAGCTTGGCTCCTGTATTGAAGGTGATGCAGCTGCTCAGGCAGCAGAGGGATACCAGGGAGAGGAGGAGTTTCTGGAACATGGTGATGATATTGTATCATCGGGAGCGCAGTAGTCAACCCGGAAAAATTTTGCAATGTGACAGAGAGGGGCTGTTTCCGATTTGCTTACTTATTCTGCTAGTTAAATTGGAAGTTGGCGATGGACTTCATTGGCGCACGGGACTTTCCTGTCACGGCTTTGCCTACGCCGAGACAAGAAAGTCCGGTGCCCCGAAAAAAAGGCAGCCCTGCCGGAGCAGGGCTGCGCATGAAGGGAATATGCCTTTCAGCTTAGCGACGGATGCGGGGCTGAATGGGGGTGGCGGAGTAATCTCCGGCCGGGGCTTCCGTGGCGGGAATTTCAGCCTTGGCGCTGGGGATGATTTCCAGCTTGGTGACCGGACGGAAGGGCGTTACCAGGTCGCCGATTTCGCCGTAGTAGTGGTCCTGGGTCATGATGACCTTGGTGCCGGGCTTCATCTGGTCAATCAGCGCGAAAACGGCGGCATCGTCCTGGCCGGGGGTGGGCTTCTTCACGTCTACCATCACAATGGAGCCGGGAGTCACCTTGTCGTCACCATATTTGGAGTTCTGGGAGTAGTCCACAGCCTTGGTTACGCGGAAGCGGGCCACCTTGGTGGCGTGGTCGCACTTGTCGGGGCAATCAGCGGTCATGTTGCGGCAGGGCATGTCCATGAGGCCGATGAAGGTGGCTTCAAAGCTGTTGGAGGCAAGCAGATCAGCCTTCTCCGGCATGGGGGAGGCCTGAAGGGCAGGAATGGCAAGCAGAGCCAGAAGTACAGATGCGTATTTCATGTTGTCTTATTCGGTTGGTATGGGGTTATTTCTCTTTGGTGCTTTCTTCAGCAGGGGCTTCGGGTTCCCCCTTGTCGATGGTGAGAGCCTTCCAGTTGCTGATCAGGTTGCCGGGGTGGCCGGCGGTCAGGTGGCGGCCGTAGCGGTCCACAAAGATGCAGTGGGGAATGCCGCCGGGAGCCCGGAAGCCGGGTACCTTCTTCACTTTGTCCTCATCGTTGGACATCACGGTCATGAACTTGATGTCGAACTTCTTGACAAAGGCTTTGGCATCGGCCTGCGTCTTGTCGTGGCAGAAAAGGATGATATCCACCTTGCCGGACTTCTTGATTTCCTTGTAAGTCTCCACGATTTCGGGCATTTCGCGGCAGCAGGGGCCGCACCAGCTGGCGGAGCAGAGGTAGATGTAGTAATCGGCCTTCTCATTCACGCGGCCTTTTACTTTCTTGACCTTCTTCACGGCGGTCACCACCGGGCTGGGAAGCTTCTTAGCCTTCTTTTTCTTCTTGGACGGCTTGGTGCTTTCCTCTACTGCGGTATCTTCATCCTGAGCCGTGAGGGGCAGGGGTGCAAACGAAAACAGACCGAACAGCGCGGTCGTGAGAATAAGTGTGCGTTTGAACATGGTCTTGAGCGTAATGGTTTATGATTTTATTGTCAAGGGTAAACTGCTGTCCTGTTATTTTTACACCCGGCGTATGGGATGGTGATTCAGACAGCGGGTGAGGAGCTCGAGCACCTCGGCATCGAGCTTGTGCTGCTGCAGCAGCCCCCAGGCGGGGAGCAGCAGCGCCGGCAGACACACGAAGTAAAGCACCGCGGCCTGAATCCCCTGGCGGGTGAGCAGATTCGGGCTCATACGCACCGCCACTCCATCGTGCTCCGGCCAGACCTGGAGTTTGAGCCCCACCTGCAGACCCGCCAGCTGCATGAGCTGGCTGCCTTTGGTGAGCTGCAGTTCCCAGACCTTGCTGGCCAGGCAGCTCTGCTGCACGTCGAACCCGCGCAGCCGCAGCGCCTCGACGAACGCAGGTACGGCCTCGCTCAGGTCTGCCGAGCAGACCTCGATAAAGGTGGTGGTTTCAGTGAGAGCCATGGAGGCGGGCTTTATTTGAGCGCCTGGAAGGACATGGCGAAGTTCTGCACCGCATCCGCCAGCTCCTGGCTGTTGTAGAAGTTGTTGGCCACCGTGGCTTCAAGGGCCTTCTGCAGTTCGAGGGCAGCGGTACGTGCCTGGTCAGCCAGTTCGGTCTCAATCATTTCCTTGTCGGCCTCGGTGGCTACGGGCTTGAGCGTGGTGAGCTGCTGCACCATGCCGGCGAGCTGGTTGATGCCGGCGGCTACTTCCTGGGGAGCTTCCGCAATGCCCTGCATGGTGAGCAGTTCGGTCATGCTCTTGATGATGGCAATCTGGGTCTGCACAAAGTCAGCGGCGGAGATGCTCACATCGCTCTGCTGAGCCATGGCGGGGGCAATGATGGCGGGCAGAGCCCCGAACAGGAGATATGTAGACTTGTTCATGCGCGCGAATATACTGTGAATAGCTCTCTTCGTCAAGCTTAAATGATGATGAGCGTTTGTCAGGGGGATGTTTCAGATTTACTGGACCTCGCCATAAAGGATGCGTTGGCCTGATAAGTGAATCATCGATAAATTGGGATTTGTGGATGTAGAATGTAGAAAGTAGAATTTTGAATGTGCAAGTTTCCCGCGCCTTTGGCGCGGCAGTATCAATGCGCGCTCCGCGCGCCTAACTACAATACTTCGTAATTCGTAACTCGTAATTCGTAATTCAACTTCCCATTTGCCTGGCAGAATGAGTCAGCAAATCTGAAACAGCTCCATTCTGATTGAGTTGCTGTGTTTTTGCATTGCCAAAGGTCTAGTAATGTGATATGGTTTGCGCATGAAGAGGATTTTAGCTCTGACTCTGGCCCTGACGCTGAGTGTGCTGCCCGTGAGCAGCGCTCAGGATGAAGCCCCCGCTGCTGTAAAGAAAGCCGCGAAGTCGAAGAAAAAGGAAATGGCCGCCGTGCCGGAACTTTTGTCGAAAGCCACGTATCTGACCCGCAAGAAGCCGAACCTGAAGGCGAAGTATTTCGGTTTTATCCGCTCTGCCAGCTGGTGCGTGCCGTGCACAGTATTTGTGCCGGAGCTGCTGGAGGATTATCGCAAGATGAAGAGCGCGAAGCTTGAGGTGATTCTGCTGGGGCAGGAGGATGAAGCCGTGGTGAAGAAATACATGAAGGAGCACAAGTACAATATTCCCGGCGTGATGCCCGATCAGCTGGGCACCATTCCCGGCGTGAAGTACCCCGGTCTGGGGCTTCCCTCCATGTGCATCGTGGATGCCGATGGTAATTTTGTGGCAGCCAGCGGCGGCAAGAATATGCAGCAGTGGCGCGACCAGATCAAGGAGTATGAGGCTGAGCAGAAGAAGCTCCAGCGTGAGGCAAAGAAGGCGGCTCTGCGTGAGACTGCGTCTGAAGATTAACCAGAACCCTGCGGGGACATGAATTGCACTTGCCAAGCCTGAGGAATCAGGTATAATGTGGCGCGTACAACCATAATCAGTAACCCCATTACATACTATGCCTGACGCACGATTCCAACCGCTGCCCGGATTCCGCGATTTTGCTCCGCAGGAATGCGCCTTCCGTAACTATCTGTTCAACACGTGGCGGCGTGTGGCGCATCGCTATGGCTTTGTGGAATGGGAAGCCCCCACCATCGAATCCACGGAGCTTTACCTCAAGAAATCCGGCGGTGAACTGCCCACCCAGCTGTTCCGTTTCAAGGACCAGGGCGAGCGCGATATCACCGTGCGCCCCGAGCTGACGGCCTCGCTGGGGCGTATTGCCGCCGCGTACCAGCGCGAGTACACCAAGCCGCTCAAGTGGTTCGAAATCGGTTCCTGCTTCCGCTATGAGAAACCCCAGAAGGGCCGCCTGCGCGAGTTCGTGCAGTTCAACGCCGATATTCTGGGCGAGGCCGGCGAGGGCTCCGATGCCGAGCTGATTTCCCTGGCCATCGACTGCATGCGCGAGTTCGGTTTCACCGACCAGGATTTCGTGGTGCGTATCTCCGACCGCGAGGTGTGGCTCAAGTATGCGGCTGATAACGGTGTGCCCGAGGAGCGCGTGCCCGATTTCCTGGCCATCATCGATAAGTTTGAGCGCGACCGCCCCGAGTACTGCCAGGAGAAGCTGGATGCTTTCGGCATGAAGCGCGAGGACCTGGTGAACTTCATTGCCAACCCGCCCGCAGGCTGCTCGCCCCGCTATGATGCGGTGCTGGCCGAACTCCAGGCCCGCGGGCTGGATTCCTACGTGAAGCTTGACCTCTCCGTGGTGCGAGGCCTGGCTTACTACACCGGGCTGGTGTTCGAAATCTTCGACAAGGGCCACACCCTGCGCGCTGTGGCCGGTGGTGGCCGCTACAATGGCCTGGTTTCCACTCTTTCCAACGGTGCGGTGGATATGCCCGCCACCGGTTTCGCCATGGGCGATGCCGTGATTGCCCACCTCATCGAGGCCTGCCCCGCCGCCGCCGCCCTGCGCGATGCTGCACTCAAGGCCAGCAACATCGATGTGTGCATGGTGCTGGCTGCTCAGGAGAAGCGCCCGCAGATGCTGGCCCTGGCCTCCGCTCTGCGCGATGCCGGCCTGCGTGTGGACCTGCCCATGGCTCCCGCCAAGATGGGTAACCAGCTCAAGCGTGCTGAGAAAATCGGTGCCCGCTACGCCGTCATCATCGGTTCCGAATACCCGGACCTCGAGCTCAAGAACATGGCTACGCGTGAGTCCATGCACGCCTCGCCGAACGGCCTCATGGCCGAACTGCTGGGCGACGGCGAAGAGGTGTAATTCCCCGCGCTATGCTCCGCCGTTTTCTGCCTCTGCTGCTGCCGGGTGCGCTGCTGGTGCAGTGTGCCCCGGCGCGGCCGGTGACCTCGATTCCCCTGCCGGAAAAAGCCCGCATTCAGAAGACCGCGGAGCCGGTGGTCAGCTCCCGCGCGGAGCTGGATGCTTCATTTCACCGCTGGGCAGAGACGGCGCAGAATCCTGTCAATTTCCGCTTCTCCGGCGAGCTGAAAAGCCAGTGGCGCAAGCTCATCGGCGAAAGCACCTGGGGTGAATTCGCCCGCAGCTGCGCCACCGCCTATCTGGAAACGGGGCAGGTGTCACTTACCCTGGAGTATCGCGACCACGTGCTGCTGCGTGCTGCCCTGCGGGATTCTGCCACCCGCGCCCGGCTCACCCCTGAGCTGAAGGAAGCGCTGCAGCTGGCAGAAGCCTTCGCCAGCCAGACGCTGCGCCCCGGCATGAGCGATTTTGATAAACTGCTCGCCCTGCACGATGCCCTGGTGAGCCGCTCCCGCTACGATGCCGACGGCGGTGGCAACGTGCGCGACCTGCTGCGCGGTGGCTCCGGCAGCTGCGAGGCATACAGCGCCACCATCTGCGTGCTCTGTGAGCTGGCCGGTATTCCCTGCCGGGTGGTTGTGGGCAGTGCAGACGGCCCCCACGCCTGGAACCTTGTGCAGCTGGGCGGCCAGTGGTATCATCTGGATGCCACCTGGGATGACCCCGTCATCTCCGGCGGCAGGCGGCAGGAAGTGTCGCACGCCTATTTCTGCCTGAGCGATGCGGAAATCGCGGGCACCCACAGCTGGAACCGCGCGGCCTACCCGGTCTCTGCCCGGACCACCGCATACTATTACCGGCAGACCGGCACCTGGTATGCGGATTTCGATGCCTACTGGCGCGCGGCCATGGCGGCCTTCCGCCGCGGCGAGTCTCGTTTCGCCGGTTATCTGGCCGCATACGGCAGCAGCAGTGCTTTCCAGAAGAATCTGCAGCGTGCAGCCGGGCGGGGTACGCCACGCAGCATCGGCTGGACAGGACCTCAGGGCTCTGCCGGTGAGGTGATTATGACCTTTGAGCCATGATGGAGGCGCTGTTCATTCTCCTGTTTGCGGTACCAGGTGTTCTGCTGGTGGTGCACGAGGACTGGCTCCACCGTAACAGCCCGAAGTTTGCCCTGGGTTGTACACTGGCTGCGGTTTCCGTAACAGCGGCGCTATTATTAGTGATTCTGTGGGATTACTGATGCAGAATTTACTTGCATTGGCGTGTGGAATGTGTTTCAATTTCCCGCGTAACGTGCCACGATGGCGGAATGGTAGACGCAGGAGACTTAAAATCTCCCGGTGGGTAACACCGTACGGGTTCGAGTCCCGTTCGTGGTATTGTAATTGTCAATAAGTTACGACCATGTCAGATTGCACCATGAAGAGCATTGAGGGCGGCGTGACTGCCGCCATGGGCTATGTGGCCAACGCGCTGAGCTGCGGCATCAAGAAACCTGAAGCCACGCGCCTGGACCTGGCGCTGGTATATTCCGAGCTGCCTGCCACTTCTTCCGGCACATTCACCACGAACCGCGTGCGCGCTGCCTGCGTGCGCGTGAGCGAGCACCACCTGAGCCGCGGCAATATCCGCGCTATTGTGGTCAACAGCGGCAATGCCAACGCCTGCACCGGTGCCCGTGGCGTGGAAGATGCCCGCACTGAGTGCCGCGTGGTGGCCGAACAGCTGGGCCTTACCCCCAGCGAGGTGGCCGTGTGCTCCACGGGTGTCATCGGTTTGCCCATGCCCATGATGCGCATCACCCCGCGCCTGCCGGAGCTCTGCACCAACCTTTCCGCCGCCAATGGCCACAACGTGGCCTCCGCCATCATCACCAGCGACACCCGCGAGAAGGAAGTGGCCGTGGAAATCACCATCGGCGGCAAGCCGGTGCGCATCGGTTCCTGCTGCAAGGGCGCCGGCATGATTTCCCCCTGCATGGCCACGATGATCTGCCTCATCTGCACAGATGCCGGTGTCTCCCGCGAAAATCTCGATGCCATCGTGCGCGACGGCGTGGAGCATTCCTTCAACCGCATCACGATTGACGGCGACATGAGCACCAACGACACCACCCTCGTCATGGCCAATGGTGCTTCCGGCGTGCAGCTGGCACCCGGAGCCGAGGGCTGGGAGGAATTCGTGGCGGCTCTCCACCACGTGATGCTGGAGCAGGCCAAGCGCATCGTGCAGGACGGCGAGCGCGTGACCAGGTTTGTGACCGTGAAGGTGGAGGGTGCCCCCACGCATGAGGAAGCGAAGCGCGTGGCCGAGGGCGTCGCCAAGTCCAACCTGGTGAAGAGCTCCTGGAACGGCGGCGACCCGAACTGGGGTCGTATCATCCACGCTGTGGGGTACTCCGGTGCCCGCGTGGTGGAGGAGAAGATTGATATCGACATCGCAGGTCTTCCCGCCTGCCGCGGCGGCGAGCAGACCGATACCCCCAGCGATGACCTGCGCGAGCTCGTGCAGGCCCGCGAGTTCGAAATCCGCATCAACCTGAACCTGGGCAGCGAGGACTATGTGGTCTACACCACCGACCTGTCGCCGGAATACGTTGACTTCAACCGCTCTGAATACGCCTACTGGAACCAGGCGAAGCGAGACGGTCTCACCCGCTGACCCCACCCCCTCTGCACCATGATGTACAAAGCACTCTATCTTCTGCTGGGCCTGCTCATCGCTCTGGCGCCCATGACAGCCCAGGCCGCTGACGATGATTCCAAACCCCGCCGCACCAAGCGCGAGACCAAGGAAAAGAAGCGCAATGTGAACAAGGCCGCGAGCCGTAAGCGCAAGGAACTGCGCGAGATGGGCGTGAAGAAGGTGTTCGTGAAAAGCCCCGGCGATTGGCCCCGCAAGGTCTCCGTGCCCAAGGATGTGGAGCTGCAGCCCGGCAATTCCTCCGCCCAGCAGGGCTTTTCCTTCACCTCCAACAACTTTGTGTACCAATCCCCCGTGCCGCTCCAGCCTGAGGCGCAGAAAACCGTGGCCCGCCTGTGCGAGTGCGCTTACGCCGCCAGCAAAGCCATAGGCGAGGTCATTCCCGTGCCCCGTGCCACCGCCGACCGCGGTGACAAGAAGTTCATGGTGCAGCTCCAGCCGAATATGGAGGCCTACTATGCCGCTGGTGGTCCCCGCAATTCGGCAGGCGTGTTCATGGGGGCATTGCGCAAGACCGGAGCCCCGCCCACAGAAGCCGATATCGCTATGGATAAGGTCATGATTCCGTTCCCCTCTGTGGGTATCGGCATGAGTGGCCGTGTGGAGAACGAGGATATCGACACCCACGCCCTGGTGCATGAGCTGACCCACCAGCAGTTCCTGCTCAACTCGCTCCCCATCTGGGCCAATGAAGGCTGGGCAGAGTATGTGGGCTACGTGCCCTACGTGGGCGAGGACCTCGACTTCGGTCAGGGCTTCTCCCTCATCCTGCACAAGGCCAAGGAGCGCTCTGGCCAGGGGGCTCTGGATTTCGACTTCAACCTCGAGGAATTCTTCACCATGGACCAGCAGACCATGTATGGCTACATGCCCCAGGGGAAGGATACCTACCTCCTCTCCGTCATGACGGTGGCCTTCTTCGTGCATCTGGACGGCAAGAAAGGCGTGGATGCCATGAAAGCCTACCTCCAGGCTCTGCTGGACGGCAAGAGCCCGGAGGAAGCCTCGAAGGAGCTCATCAAACCCCACCGCACGGTCGAGCGCCTGGAAAAAGACTTCGTCAAGGCCTGGAAAAGCAAAAAGGTCAAGATGAGTTTCCCGAAAAAGTAACATAGCACAGCATTAGACGTTAGTAAAGATGTTTTTAACGACGCTGCATACGTTCGCTAAATGTGATGTGTTTTATCATTTTATCGACATCAGATGATATGAAGTGTTAGAATGTGTTACTGTGTTAGATCCGTACAGGAACCTAGAATTTGTTTTCCTAGTATTGAGAGATAGTTACCTTATATTTATACATGGAGGATTTGTCAAATGAATACTTTATATATCGTCATACCCGCATATAACGAGGCTGAGAATATTTGTCGCGTAATAAACGAGTGGTATCCTGTCGTAGAGCGTTATGCTGGCAGTGGTAAATCCAGACTTGTGGTTGTTGATGATGGCAGCAAGGATGAGACTTATTCACTTATGAAGGAATGTGCACAGACTCGCCCTTTGTTTCTGCCCGTCACAAAAAGTAACGGAGGTCATGGTGCTACGGTGCTTTTCGGCTATCATTACGCATTAGAACATGGTGCAGACTATATTTTTCAGACAGATGCGGATGGTCAAACTGTTCCTAGTGAATTTGACGTTTTTTGGGAAAATAAAGACCGATTTGATATGGTGATAGGCTGGAGGAAGTTCCGACAAGATGGCTTGTCTAGGTTGTTTGTCACGAAGATTCTTAGGTTAGTTCTTCATTTTTGTTTTGGTGTATGGGTAATTGATGCCAATACTCCGTACAGATTACTGAATGCTCGCACATTGGAAAAATATATTAAGTTAATACCAGAGAATTTCAATTTATCCAATGTGGTTTTGTCTGTAATTTACGCGAAATACAAATGTAGAATAAAGTATTTCCCCATAACGTTCCGCCCTCGACAGGGAGGGGTTAATTCCATAAACTTAAAAAAGATTATTAGAATAGGATTTAAAGCAATCATTGACTTTGTTAAAATTAATAAAAATATTCGTTCTAGATGCTAGTATTCATCTCTTTCTGAGTACGACCAATGCGTAATGAGAAAACTACGGGTTATAGAAAAAATAATATAAAGCATTTTGCTTTCTATGTTTTTTTTGGATTGTGTACAACTGCGGTGAATGTATTCTCTTATTATGTTTGTAGCATAATTCTTAGGTTTGAAAACATCATCTCAGTTATTATTGCATGGCTGCTTGCTGTTTTTTTTGCATTCATTACGAATAAGATATGGGTCTTCGAAAGCAGAAGTTTAGAGAAAAAGATTCTCATATGGGAGTTGTCTTCGTATTACATATGTCGAGCCGGCACCGGACTATCTGATGTTCTGATTATGTTTTTGGCTGTGGATATAATGAATGCCAATGCCGTTTTGTGGAAAATTATTTCGAATGTTTTTGCAATTATCCTTAATTATGTTGCAAGTCGGTTAGTTGTTTTTAGAAAATAATAAGAGAAGCTACAATGATATACATTCTATATATATAAATCTTTCTAGTACGATTATTTTGCTTATTTCACATTCCTATTGATTTGATTGTATGAACAAAACACAATTCCTTATATTTGTTTTCTTAATTGTTCTGGCGTTTATTTGGAATATATTAATGTGCACCATGTCACCTTTTCGCGAGGTTTTGTTTTGCCCTGACAGTAATTGTTTTTACATGGATGGTAAGTGCATGGCCTTAGGAATGACTCCATATGTGGACTTCGTTGATACAAAGGGTGTTATTTTATTCTTTATCTACATGATAGGATATTTAATAAGCCCAGACAAGACGTTAGGCGTCTACATTCTTGCGTCAGTTGCGACAGGAGTAACCTTTATCTTTTTATTTAAGATTGTCAAGCTGTTTAACCTTAGAACTAATCAAGCCTTTGTGGCGGTGGCCATTTGTGCACTGTTCCTGTTTTATTATGTGGTGTACGGCTATGGCGCAAGAACTGAGCAGTTTCTCTTGCCTTTTATCGTATGGATAATGTATACGTCCTGCTTACTTGCTATTAGAGGTGTCTGTTTTGAAAAGAATTTACTCCACTTTGCATGTAGTATAGGTATTAGCTCTGCTATTTTATTTTTGACAAAATATAATTTCGCGATTTATCCGCTTGCCACGTTTTTACTTTCGTTGATGCTTTTCTACAAACGGAAGGATCGAGTGAAAATCACTTGGCTGCTAGTAAAATATACGACATTAACCTTTACTCTTACGTGCTTGCCTTTTGTTGCATATCTTCTCTGTACTGGGGCATTAACTGCATTTTTTGATGTATATTTCAAACTGGGAATTTCAACATCGCGTTCTCTTGGTGCAAATTTCTTCATATCCTCGATTCACGTTTTAAAAAATTGGCTTGATTTTAAAGCCTTGCACTGGGCTTTGATAGGGGCTTTTTCGTTGTATGTACCATTTTATTCAAACTACAGCAAAGACACAACTTCGAAAGAGTTTTTATTTTTATCTGCTATTTCACTAATATGTTGTTCTTGTTTGGGCATGTTTAATTATTATGCCTTAGCGTTCACTCCTTTGGTAATATTTGCAATCATTCCCGTAGTATCCAAACTCAAATTGGGCTTGTTTTCTTCGCTGTTTTTTGTAGCAATCATTACTTTAATTGGTTTGAACTACAATTATCGTTTGCCGAAAAAAGGATACAATAAAAAGTTTGAGATGGCATATCCCAATGTTTGCAAGGATTATTCGTTAATTGAAAAAATTATTTCATCTAAGAAAAGAGCCAAGTTGTTATATATAGACGGATTAGCATGTGGATTCTCCATACGAACTGGAGCTCTACCAGCGTGTCCCAACTTTATTTATTTGAATAATGCGGAACAGGAGCTTATGGCAACTGCGTATGATGCAGTCAAGAACAGAGTCGCTGATTTTGTAGTAACTTCATCAAAATGTCCGAATCGAGAGCTTCTACAAAACAGCGGATACAAAATGGTTATAGAATTTCTTGAAGGTGAATATTGTTCAAGCACGAATCTTTTGTGGAGCAAGGATGAAGTCGCTCTTCCTGAGACATAAGGCTTACATCAATTAACGAGAAACGAGCATAGACGTTAACAATACACGAAATTTGCATGTCGAAATTCGAAGTCATGAAAGAAGTGCATGCTGCAGCTAGTCAGGATACCTCCCCATACACTAAATGAAGGACGCTAGCCATAGATACTAAGAAGTTTATTGTCTACTATACCTGGGAACTTGCAACTGCTTCTATGTGTGGATCAGGAAGCCGGATTATCTCTTTTTAGTAAGTTTTTGACGTAGGATATGCCGGCTATTAGCATTGATTTTGATGGAGTGTTTGCGGTCTAAATCGTGGGCTACACTCGCGATAAGACAAAAAAGCGCCGCATGGCTGCGGCGCGTTTTTTATATGGAAGAACTTACTTATTCTTCCGCCAGAGGGGGCGGGAAATAATTCCGGCGTAAAGGAAATCAAAGATACCGATGCCCACGAACAGCATCTGCTCTCTGCCTTCCAGGGTGAGACCGTAGCCCAGCAGCACTGCACCCAGCAGGGAAAAGCCTGCCACGCGGAACCAGGTGGTGCGGGGGGAGTTGTAGTCGCCTGCCATGGGGTATTCCCTTTCCGTGTTACTTGGTGAGCCCCAGCAGCTCCATCTCGAAGATGAGCGTGCTGTTCGGCCCGATGCTGCCGGGACCATTGGCACCGTAGGCCAGGTCTGCCGGAATGGTGACACGCCACTTGGCGCCCACGGGCATGAGCTTCAGCGCTTCGGTGAAACCGGGAATCACCTGGCGGATATTGAATTTCACGGGGGCCTGGCTCTGGTCGAACACCGTGCCATCCACCAGCGTGCCCTTGTACATCACCTCGGCGGTGGGGGCTTCGCCATGTTTGGCGGCATCGTAGCATTCGCCGCTGCCGGCGGTGATTACCTCGTACTGCAGGCCGCTGGCGGTGGTGGTCACACCCTCGCGCTTGCCGTTCTCCTCCATGTACTTCCGGCCGGTTTCGAGATTTTTCTGTGCCTTTTCGTCGCCGCGCTTCTGGAGCATGCTCAGGAAAGTCTGCTGGTACTCGTTCACGTGCTCATCGATGAGGCTCATATCCATGTTGCCGCTCAGGCCATCCTGGAACCCCTTGCCCAGCATCTCTGCCAGCACGTCATCGCCCTGCAGCCCGGGCAGCATCTGCGGCATCACCTGGCTGCCCACACGGTACCCGATCAGGTACGACATCACTTTTATCATCTGTTCATTAGACATGCCACTACTCTACACCCCGGCAGCTTCGCTGGCAAGCAGCCGCAGAGTCATACCCGCATTTCCTTACCGTGCCTGGGGAGGGGACTTCAGCATTCTACAACGCGTTCGGCGCGACTGATACACAACTGCGCCAGAGGCGCAGGAAACTTCACACATTCAAAATTCAAAATCAAAAATTCAAGATTCAAGATTCCCAATCGTCAGATGCCCGGAATCTGCGGTATTTGCCCGGTTCATGACATAGTTTTCTGCCGAGAAAAACATAGATTTGTCAGTATCCGCTGCCGACTCTTCCAAGATTCACATTATCAGCGCCTAACTGTTTTCTGTGATGCGTTTGCTTATTGCACGCGCACTATATATTGTGTTTTATGTTTGGTGGTATCTTGTATATTGTGTCTCGGGGGGGGTAATATACCGGGTTAGTATGAATTAAAAATATCTTGCGCGCGCGCTATAGGGGGAATATACTGGTGCGTCCCCCACCAAATGAGCACTTCATCACGCGTCAGCTTCAGTATTTCGCATCGCCGCCCGGCTGCCAGCCGGAGCTGGCTCACCTTCTTCCTCGCCGCCATGGGCATGGGTATGTCGCATGCCGCGGAGCAGGAAGTGATGAAGTACTGGTGGGTGATGCCCGAGTCTGAACCGGAGCCTGCCCCCCAGGTGTTCCGCGTCACCGGCGAAAAGGGCGAGAATTTCGAGCCGGTGTACAACTTTGAGGAACTGGTGGCCCTGCAGAACGACCCCGCCGTGGTGGCCGCCCGCGCGGCGCGCCAGGAAGCGCTGCGTCAGGAGGCCATGGTGCTGGTGCGCAAGCTGCGCCAGGAAGGCAAGTCCCCCATGGTGGCCTACGAGGAGGCCTGGACCCAGGTCTATTCCAGCCACTGGCTGAATGCCAACGGCTACGAAGGCAGCAGCCGCCTGGAAGAACTGCTCACCCGCCTCGCCTCCGAGGAGGACGACTTTGCACTGACTCCCGAGGAGGAGCAGATTGTGCTGGAGGCGCTACTGGAGGCTGACCACCGCCTGGAGAGCTCGCAGGGGCGCGAGCTGCTGCGCCGCCTGGCTGTGCGCCTGCGTGCTCTGGGCTATGGCAAGCTGTACTCCTCCCGCACCATGAGCGACCAGCTCATGAAGCGCTTTGCAGACTCCATGGAGCAGGGCATGGACAGCATGTCCGCCTATCGCGATGCCCTCTTCAAGACCTATCGCGACCGCATCATGTGCTTCACCATGCGTGGCTACATGCCGCCTGCCGGTCTGCGCGGCCAGCCCCGCTACTACCACCAGGCCCCGCAGAAACTCACCACCACCGTGGCCACCGGTGCGCTCCCCGGTGCTCCTGCGCTGAAGGAATTCCTGGCTACGTCCCCCGCCGGCTCTGACTCCACCGGCGAAGAAGAGGAGGACGAGGAGAAAAAACGCCTGGAGGACGAGCAGACGCTCGCCACCCAGTCCTCCGCCACCTCTTCCGCCCCAGCCGCCGGCGGTGGTGGCGGCGGCGGCGCAGCCCCCTCCATGCGCGGCTTTTCTTTGCGGGCTTCAGCTCCCTCCCTCCTCGCTGCTTCGAACCAGACGGCGGATTTGACAGTGAATGGCAAAGCCGCGCTATATTTTGAGAGCGATGGCCTGACTGCTAGTGGTTCCACTGTTATTCAACGTAAATCGTCTCGTAATTATTGGGGTGGAACGTCATATACATATGAGATTCTTAATCAGGGCTCATATAATAATACCGAGGATGAAATAGTATGGGGAACGTTAAATAATACTGGTAATCAGCAGCTTTGGTATGATGAAACATCTAATGGCTTGTCGAAGACGAGTAACTGGTCAGGGACTACATATGGCATCAGGTCTTGGAATAAATTAAATAATAGTAATAGTACTTGGAACGGTACTATTACCGGGGGTGTAGGCGCTACACTTAATCTCATAGACTTGCAGGAGGGGCGTCAATTGTATATGGGCGGCTCCAATTACGCAGGTACGGTGCGGGTGGTGACTTCAACCACTGCCAGTGATAGTGCTTACATGGGGTCGTATATGCCTGAAGCCACGGAGTACAACTTTGGCAAGCTGTCTGGTGAAGGCACGCTGACGCTGGTGGCACATGGTAGCTCTAATCAGGCCTCCATTTATTCATTCAACGATGCAGGAACTGCGGATGGTTGGTTCAGCGGCACGCTGAAGTTTGGTGCCTCGAAGGGTGGTATCGTGGAACTGAATCTGGGCGTGGCTGGTGATACCACCACATGGAAAAATGCGGAATTTGACCTGACACGTGTAGCTGCTCCGGGGCACACGACCAATAGTGGAACCAAGGCTGCGAAGGTGGTGGTGAACCTCCGCAACGATGCGCATATCGGTGGCCTTTCCGGCGGCGATGCCAACAGTACAGTAACCAGTCAGGCGGATGAACAGGATATATCCCCGACGCTGACGCTGGGTGTTGATAAGAATGTAACGTATGAATACAAAGGTACGTTCAATCGCCCCTATTATGTTTCGGCCACCGCTACCGGCAGCGACTCCGCGCCGTTGAACCTCACCAAGGTGGGGAGCAATACCCAGATAATCACGCAGGATGTGGTGGCCGATGTGCCGAACAACGACGCGCTGGATGGCTCCTTGAATCTGCTGACCGTTGAAGATGGTACCTTGATTTTCCGCGGAGAGCTGGAGACGTCCAAGTTGCATGCGCTGGGGGGAACTCTGGAGGTAGATAAGAATCTGACGGTGACCGGTGGTGAATCAGTGAATTCTTCGACGGTGGCGCTGCAGGTCGAAGGCCCTGCGGTGGTCAAGGTGACCGGCACGACCACGGCATACAACGTGAATGTGCTGAAGCCTGCAGACCAGACGACCGGCGGTCAGTTTACCACCGGGAATCTGGAGGTGGAGCATTCGGTGCATGTGGATGGTGCAGGTAGCTCGCTGACGGTGGGCTCTGCTGCTACTGCCGGATCCCTGAAGGCGCAGAATATCTACGTCACTAATGCAGGTGCGATTACGGTGCACGGTAGTGTCGCGGCCTCTACGGGGGTAACTGTCGGTTATAATAACGCAGAGAAATCCCACCTGACGAGTACCGGAGCATTTGAGACGAAAGAGTTGCGTCTGCGTAGCGATGCATGGCTGACCACGCAGTCCTCTGCTCTGGTGAAGGGAGATGCGTACCTGCACGGCGGGGCAAAGTGGGAAATGTCCGGCACGAGCAACAGCATGGATGGTACCTTGTATCTGGAGGGCACGTCAGGGACTCCGCTGGTGTTGACTGGAAACGGTACCAAGGAGGGGGATGTGGTGCTGACTCTCCCCGGCACGGTGGACTTTGTCCGCAGCGGGTGGGATGGCAAAACTGCCATGATTACCCTCGACGGTGTGACCCTGGATTTCTACCGTGGTGTGACTCTGACTAACCTCGGGTTCTCTATTGCCGAGGGCGACGTACTTACCCTGGCTTCCGGCACCGGCTGGGTGGCAGATTCCACTCCGAATGTCACCGTGAAAAGCGGGGCCGATTTTTACCACGGTGTGTTGAGCGATGCGAATGGCAGCGTTACCATCACCATTCAGCACAAGATTGACCCGAGTAAGGAACCGTTTGTTGTGGGGGCTTCGGATATCGTGTATGTCGAGATGCATTCCGATGCCACGCACCCGGCTCTGCCCTACAAGGCATATGATGATGCCAAATATACGGGGCGGGAATGGACTGATGTCAACGAAGCGGTGGGAGCGATAGAGCTGATGCGTTTCCACAATGTGAAGCTCACCGAGGGCGCGCACCTCTACCTGGGGGAAAATGCCGGTGCCAGCCTGGCGGACCACCATTTCGGCGGCAATGTCGAGATAGTGAACAATGGTGCCAATGTGGCGCAGCTCCATGGGCAGATTGGTACCTGGGGTAAGTGGTATCTGGATGGCCACCTGGGCGGAAGTGGTGATTTGAAGCTCATTGCACATCATACCAAAGACTCCGGCTCGGTATACACGCCACCTGATACCGAAACGGTTACACATACTACGACCAGATATGGCTGTGCCAGTATCTTTGAGTTTTCTAATGTGGAGAATCCGCAGACCTGGCTGAGCGGTACCCTGAGTCTGGCAAATCCCGCAGGCGGTATCGTACAGCTCAATGTGGGTAATGTGTCTATTGCCGGCCAGGGGGATACCCGCTGGGATAATGTGGTGATTGATCTGACCCGCGGGCAATATACTGACCACGCGAATGGCAGCGGTGCCAGCGGCACGGCATCTGAACTGGTGCTCGGCGTGATGGGCGATGCTACCGTGGCAGGTCTGGTCGGTGGTACGGGCAGCTCTGTGGTGAGTGACCACGCACCCGGCTCCCCGAAGGCGAATTACACCTTGACACTGGGTGATGATTCGGAAAACGAGTACAAGTTCGGAGGCACTGTCGGCAGCGGGCGTTTCTACACTGGTGGCCAGGCATATTCCATCGAGACCACCACGAAAGTTACCGTAGAAGGCGAAGGCGGCAGCCCTGTGACTTCTGAGCGCGTGACCACGACTGAGTACAATTTCCTCACCGCCCGGACTGCCGGTCTCAGCCTGACCAAGGTGGGCAGCAATACCCAGAGCTTTTCCGGCGCTGTGTATCTGGACCAGTTGGATGTGCAGGGTGGTAAGCTGATTTTCAGCGGCAATACAACTCAGATTGCCGATGTTACCGTGCGCGATGGCGCTACACTGCAAAGTGCTGGTGTTCAGACTGATTCCGTGACCCTGTACGGCGGTGCTTCCTGGTATACTACTGTTGAGTCCAACAGTTATGATACCCCGGTGTATCTGATGGACGTGTTCGGCCCCGAGGGCGAGGTGAATGCCATTACCATCGGATCAATCGGAACTAATCAGAACTGGGTTACCACCAAGTATCTGAACATGGCTGGTGCCGGTACCTGGACCGCAGGTTCCGGGGCGATTTTTACCCTTGATAACGTTACGCTGGATTTGACAAAACCCCGCGTTATCACGAACATGGCAGGTATTACTGCCGGTGCGGAAATTGCCATGTATTCCAACTGGAAGTCGGGCATCAGCAACCTGGAGGGTAAGAATCTGGTCATGGTGGAGGATCCTGACGGTGTGTTCTATGATGCTCACTACGAGCTGAAGAACGGAACCTTGTACCTGCACCTGCATGACACTGCCCGTGATTACGGTATTGTGGCCAGAAATAAGCCGTTGGCAGATTATCCCGGGATAGAGGGCTATATCTGGAGTGGTGAGAACAATGGCCACACGGTGGACAATGACGTGCATTATCTCAACATGACCATGGGTAATGTGTGGCGGGCTGATGGTTCTGCCCACAATACCGGCTGGCACGAGCAGCGCGCCGAAGGCAGCAGCAACGACCATATCGGTGTGTATGAGAACGGCAATACTGTCACCTTTGCGGATTACAATGTGCACTATTATGTGGACAAAAAGACCGATGACGTGGACACCAACCGCAAGGTGGATATCAGCGGTGCGGTGGCTCCCGGCAAGATTCTGGTCACGGCCGATAAAAACGAAGGTAAGAACGGTGGAGAAGAAGCCCTGATGGAGTACGGCTACGCCTTCGTCTCGACTGATGGTACCGGCACCATTACCGACTTTGGCAATACCCCGACTCAGATTATCAAGACGGGCGATGCGATTCTGATTATTAATATCACCAACTCATTTACCGGCGGTATAGATGTGCAGGACGGTGGCCTGTATCTGGCAGCAGTAGGTGCCGCCGGTACCGGCACGCTGACTTTCCATACGGATGAGACGTGGTCCTATAAGGTGACAAATAATCAGAAGAAACTGGAGTACACGATGGATCGCACCGGCGCGGAGCTGATGATCTGCTATCCGCACAGTGACGATGCTCTTTCCGGTTTCCGCGGTTCCACGCTGACCAATGATTTCGTGCTGACCAGTTCGGATGATTCTCAGGGGGGTAATTTCCGTATTTCTTTTGCACATGCTTCATTCAATGAGAAAGCGACCAATGATACCAACGACTATAACCACGCCAATGTGCCCCGCCACTGGCGCAATGTCACCCTCAGCGGTGCATTGGTGGGTACCGGCGACAGCCGCGATGTTCTTGAACTGGTGGGCTATTGCTCTACCTGGACAAATGCACGTGACCAGAGCTATGTGACCTCCATCACCATGAATGAGGACACCATCGGTGCTGCGTATAAGGATGGTGCCCAGATTAAGGATTACAACCGTTTCAACGGTACGGTTGTGATGAAGAATACCGTGAATACTTCTCCCCTGGATTCCAATAAACTGGATAGTCGTATTGCCGGTACGGTGCAGCTGGTGCTCAAGGGCGAGAAGCTTTCTGAGGCGCATCTCGACATGACTCGTGAAAGCGTGCAATGGCCTGGAGAGAAAGGTTGGAATGGGGAAACAACAACGACAGGCTCCGGGTGGAATCAAACGACTACACAAACTAAAGTGGAAGCCCCGCGCCAGACCTACAACAATATTCTGGTAATCAACGGCAATACGACTCTGCGTGGCCTTTCGGCAAAATTCCAGGGCTGTGGCTGGGATTTTGAGGAGCACTGGGGAAGTAATAACGAAGGTTGCGATCGCATCTACGTGGCTAACATGAAGCAGAACGATGAGGTGTGGCACGTGAGAACGCTGACCAATGGTCTGAACACGCTGCAGCTTGGCGAATACAAGGATGTGGATAACACTACCTACGTGTATTCCGGCGCCATGGGCTTTGCTCAGGCCTACACCGGTGTTTCTCAGGCTCACGTCCCCTATGGCGATGGCTTCAAGGAACACGAAGCCGAAGGCTGGTATTTCGGCGGGCACAGCATGGCCTCGGAATCGCTGAACCTGACCAAGGCCAGCAGCTCGGCTCAGTATATCCACACGGCCAAGCTGCAGGATATTTCGGTGTACGAAGGTGTGCTGGGCTTCAACAGCCTGGAGTTCACCGGCAATATGAACCTGGTAGGCGGCAGTAATCTGAAACTCGGCGTGGTGGGCGCTGCAGACACTACACCCGAAGGCAAGAGCAAGAACCTGCAGGTGGTTGCCGGTACCGGGTGGAATTACATCGACTCCAATGCAACTTCCGGAATGTCCAATGGCGAGAGTTATAAGGTAGCCACGACAACGGATACCGCCACGGTGAATACCGGCAAAACCCTGACGGTGATTACTGTCGCCGAACAGGCAGCAGGAAAACCGACTACCGCCGTGGTGGACGGTAACCTGACTCTGGCCGCAGGGTCTACCTTGAACTTCCGTACAAATGGTATATCGCCGTATTTCCATGCGGCTAGAGAGCAAGATGCTTACGGTCAACTGTGGGATATATATGAGACCTCCGATTTTGAGGAGGAGATTGTCACTCTGCTCGATGTGAACGGAAAATTGACGTTTGAAAATGCGAATGACATTTCAATCAGTCTGACCGGTACGGATTTCTCCACACAAGCATTCTACAATAAGAAATATTATCTGGCTTCAGCCGACCAGATTGTTGTGGGATCATCTGATAATGAGACGCTTTTTCTGCCGCGAACAATCTCTCTCGGTTACGGATATTTCGGCACACTATATACGGTGGGTAACAATGGCTCATCGTTGAAAGATGGAGATTCTGCAGCCATTCGTGACTACCTCGTGATGTCCGTATCCGGTGACCCCCGCCGCACTTGGTCGGGGATGATGAGTGCTGAGAATAAGGCAGATGAATCCAGACCGTATGTGAAGGATCACAGCTACACATGGGAACTCATGCAGAACATAGGTGAAAAAGACTATGATTACCGCTGGAAGGAAAATACGGCATTTGAAAATGCTCAGGTGGTTCTGTTCGGTAATTTGTATGAACCGAAGGATTGGACGGATACAAGGCGCTTGTCCAGTGACCGGACTGTGAGTGTGAAACTCGACACTCTGCATGAGGGTACACTGGTACAGGATACGGGTGAAGCTTCTACCCATGATTTCAATATCGATGGCTATTCAGTAGAAAACCGTACCGGGAAGGATGCATTCCAGGCAGTAAAGGTGAATGGAGACGTGGCTCCTTTCACGATTGTGATTAACGCTGATTACTATGGTTACAAAAAGAATGCAAACGGTAAGTATGAGTTGGTAGGAAGCTTTGTCGACGACACTAACTACTATTTCTATGCTGCTGATGAGGGAGGTGTAATCCGAGATGCAACCCCAGAGGAATTGGCCGTTTATAACTTTGAAGAAACCTGGAAGACCATGCTGCACAAGAGCGGCACGGGCACTACCGTGATGGAGCTGGATAACCGCTACACGGGTGGTTCGGTGCTGCAGGGTGGTCGCGTGGTGATGAAGCATGTGAATGCGCTGGGCTTTGTGTATAACACTCAGGCATATGCAACACCGGATGATGCCAGCGACGACGGGTGGAATCTGGATGATATCCACAAGGACGAGCTTCTACCTGGGTTGGACTGCACCATCACTCTCATGAACGGTGCCGAATTGCAGGGCGATTTCAATGATGCAGACTTCCCCGGTAATTTTGATTCCGGGTCGACTACAGCCCTCGGTAAGGCCATGGACAC
>JAZRBC010000117.1:0-11153 GCA_045634905.1 Akkermansia sp. | reverse complement strand
TTATTTAACTGGTAGCATAAGCCATGCTTTATCTGGAACGTTTTTTAGGCAAAGGTGCCACCCGGCTCTGCTTCTATCACCCGGAAGATAACAGCAAATGCGTCAAAGTAGCCATGCGCTACAGAAATATCCCTCAGCTGCAAAAAGAGCTCGAGGCGGTAAAGTGTTGCACATCTCTGATAGGGAGCTATTTACCTGAATACCAGACCGAGCTGATTAAAACCAATCTGGGGCCCGGGCTGGTGTGCGAAATCATCAGGGATGACGATGGAACTCCGTCCAGGACACTTGCTTACTACGTATGCAACAAACAGCTTGACAAACGCATCATGGTGCAACTGATTCGCTTCACCACCACAGTAGCTGAGCATAACATTCCCTTGTACGACTTTAACCCGGAGAACTTTCTCATCCAGAAAAAAGAAGGCAAATCCATTCTCCGCTTTACCGACCTGAAGACATACAACGCCTACAAGCCATACACCTATCTCCGGTTAGAGCGCGTGGTGCCGGCAATCTCGCGGCTCATCATCAAGCGGCGAATCAAACGTCTCATCAATTGGATTCAGCAACACAGCTGACCAGAGCTTTCTGCAGGTAAAAAAATGAGCGTGGCGGTTCTCCCAGCCACGCTCATTTCATTCGGAATCCGGATAAAAATCAGATAAACGTGCGAATCACCGCTTTATCGCGCAGGCGGTCTACCCACTGGCGGTAGCGGCGCTCGCTCTTCTTGCGGCGCACGGCATCATCCACCTTCTGCTTCACGTCCGGGTTGTTCAGAGAAGGAGCAGCGGCCAGTTTCTTGCTGTGCACCTTCACAATAGTGAAGCCCGACGGGTCGAGCAACGGCCCGACAAGCTGGCCGGGCTGAGCAGCAAAAACCACATTGGCAAACTCTACAGCAAGATCGCTGCGTTCCAGGGTAGGCCACTTGCCACCATCCTCGGCATGAGCATCGCGGGAGTATTCGCGAGCGGCCTCCGCAAAATCAACCTTCCCTTTTTCGATATCCTGACGCAGACGATTTGCCAGCTCATAACGCTGTTCAGGGGTCATCATGGGGTCATCAGGGTCTACCGCAGGAATAAAAATCTTGCTGTAGGTGATGCGGTCGTTCATGATATCACGATAGTCCGAACTGGTGGCCTTGTATTCCTCGCGGATTTCATCCGGGGTAGGAGGAATACCGCGTTCATAACGCATACCTCGCATAGCAGAGACGGTAATCTCCTTGCGCACCGAATCACGATACTCCGTGTAATTCATCCCGCTCTGGCGCAGGTTATTCAGGAACTCGCGGCGGTCGCCATTGTACTGCATGAGAATACGGCGGCTGATTTCATCTTCCACCTGATCTTCCTTGATGACAAAGCCCTTGGTTTCGAAATCACTCAGCACCAGTTCGCGCTCAATCAATTCGTTCAGAACCGCTTTCTTGGCAGCCACCAGCTCAGAATTAAAACGGGGGCCCTGGCGAGGATACAGCAGCATCAGCTCGCGGAAGTATGGAGCCAGGCGAGCCCGCACCTCGCTGGAGGTAATCGGGCGGCCATTCACCGTGGCAGCAATACGGTTCACAACACTACCTTTGGGCGCAGCCTGGGTCAGCCCCGCGGTCAGCAGAGCCAGCACAAGTACAGCGATACGGCATGCAAGTTTCATATACCAGCAGTATAATGCAAGTTTTCCGCGCTTGCAATCATCTTCTTTGTCACAGCATGCACTTTATGCTCGCCATACACCACCCGGCATGCTAGAATGCCAGAGTTAATCAATCTCATCCCATCAGTTATGGCTATCAAACTGTTTATTCCCGGTCCTACCGTTGTCTCAGAGGACATTCTCAAGGAAATGAGCCTGCCCATGATTGCGCACCGCTCCAAGAAAGCCTCTGAAATCCAGAAGCGCATTTCCGACAACATGCAGAAGGTCCTCTTCACCGAAAACCGAATTCTGCTCTCCACCTCATCCGGCTCCGGCCTTATGGAAGGCGCCATCCGTTCCTGCACAGCCAAGCGAGCCGCAGTGTTCTCCATCGGCGCTTTCGGCGACAAATGGTACAAGATGGCCAAGACCAACGGTATCCCCGCAGATAAGTTCGATAGCGTCATGGGCGAGCCCACCACCGCCGAAATGGTGGACAAGGCTCTCTCCACCGGCAAGTACGACGTGCTCACCGTCACGCACAACGAAACCTCCTCCGGTATCCAGAACCCCGTGGAGGAAATCGCCGAGGTCATGAAGAAATACCCGGACGTGGTGTGGTGCGTAGATGCCGTTTCCTCCGCCGCCGGCTCCAGGATTGAGACCGACAAGCTGGGCATCGACGTACTTATCACCTCCACCCAGAAAGCCCTTGCCCTGCCCCCTGGTCTGGCCATCTGCGCCATGAGCAAGAAGGCCTACGACCGCACTGCAGAGGTGGAAAACCGCGGTCTTTACTTCGACCTCCGCACCATCTGGGACTTCATCGACAAGAAGAACTACCAGTACACCTCCACCCCCTGCCTCTCCCTCATGTATGCGCTCGACAAGCAGCTGCAGCACATTGTGGAGGAGGAAGGCATCGAGAACCGCTTCGCCCGCCACGAAGAACTGGCCGCCTACACCCGCGCCTGGGCAGATGAACACTTCGCCGTGTATCCGAACCGCAAGTATCTCTCCAAGACGCTCACGGTCATCGATTCCCGCCCCAAGGGCAGCGATGAGATGATTTCCATCCCCGAGCTGAACGCCTTCCTCGCCCCCCGCAATCTGCAGCTGGGCAATGGCTACGGCGGTCTGAAGGACAAGACCTTCCGCATTGCCCACATGGGTGAGCTCCAGATGGACGACATGAAGGAAATCACCTCCGCCGTGGAAGACTTCCTCAAGTCCAAGTAAAGCACCCCTCCATCTTACAACCCCGGGCAGGAGGTGCGCATGTACCCCCTGCCCATTTATATGCAGACACTATGAAAAATCCCCAATTCGTTCTCAACTATGATGTGATGTACTACGACACCGACTGCGGCGGCGTAGTACACAACCTGGCCTACCTGCGCTGGATTGAGGAATGCCGTACCAAGATGGCGCCGAACATCGGCATCGAGTTTCTGGAACTCATCCGCGAAAACCGCCATCTGGTGCTGGTAAGCCACGAGGTGCAGTACAAGCGTCCCGCCTTCATGGGAGATAAGATTCAGATTCACGCCTGGGTGGAAAAGGTCGAAAAATCCCGCTTCTGGTGTGTGTTTGAAATCCGCCGCGACGATGCCCAGCAGGTATGCGTGAAAGTTCGCCAATGCCTCGCCCTCGTCCAGATGCCCCAGGGTCGCCCCCAGCGTATTCCCGAATCCTGGTATGCCAGCGCAGCCCCGGCCGAAGATCTGGTGGATTAATCATCCATGCAGGAGTTCATCACAGAAACGCGCTTCGGAGGCATCATCACAGTCATCCTGTGCACGCTGCCGATTCTGGGGGGCCTGTTCTGTCTCTTCAAGGACAGAGAAGTACGGTATGCCGGCGTATTGAGCGCTGTGATATTTGGTATCGGCCTCATCTCCTTGTGCGTATTTCTTGAACTTTCCGGGCTTGAAATGCCCGACTGGCTCGACGGAAAAGGCCGCCGCAGCTGCGGTGGCCTTCTGCTCCTGCTATGGGCATGGTGCAGCTACAAGATAGCAGACTGGATTTACTGCCGCTATCTGGACAAATAAAAAACAGGGACGCTTCATCACCGAAGCGTCCCTGTGAGTTTCTGAGGAAAAGAAATCAAATCACCACCTCACCGCAAAGCGCCCCACAGGAAGCAACGGTGTAAGGCTTAGTCACCGCCAGTTTGCTCACATGCTTGAGGAAGAACTACCCTACTAAATGCAGGTGCTACTGCCGAGACTAGTGATTATTACGCCCCAACAAGCTAGCCGATAGGGTCTATTTACGCTATTTCAGTTAAACTCAAAGAAAGTTTCAAACAAAGCATCTCATATTTGATTCATGGAACATTCCTGATGCTCTTCTAGAACAGAAAAAATAAATACTTCCCATCAATTAATATAATACGAGCTTGAATCAAACGGTCTCGATTCTCCACGAAGTGCAGCCTGATGAACTTCGTAAAACTCATTCTTTCGGCATGCACGATATGTTCGCCACTTACGCGCAGCCCATTTTTTCAAATGAGAAACAGGAGATACAGTTGTCCCTACACCGAATCTGCTCGGAGACAGAGATTTCCAAGAACCACAACAGTGATGTATCGACACCCCGCAATTCCGAATGAATGCAGGCTGTTCAAAAAACTCTTTAGGATATATATGGCATTTATCGTTTTCCCATTCCTTCCCATCCAATAAAAAGCCGGGTACGGAATTGATAAAATATTCTGTGAATATACTATTACTAATAATCCATTTTTCCTGACCGATCGTCTTGTATTTTGACAATATATCAGTCATATAGGGATGGTCCTTAGGCGAATACAATGCAGCTGTACCAAGAGCACAATTGTACATATATCCAATCAGCATTTTATCCTCAACTGACTCCAAAGAAGAAAGAGGACGAACCAATTCAATGTCTGCGTCCAGATAAAAGCCCCCCTGTTCAACTAATTTTTGCGGGCGAATGATATCGACCAAAAAACCCCAGCGCTTATTCACTATGGCTCGTCTGCCAAATTCATAGTCAGAAACGTCGATATTATCTAAACCATACAGGCAAATCTCAAAATCGGGATTCAATTTTTCCCAATGCTCGATATTCCGCTTAACAGAATCGGGCATTTCGCTACCAAACCAACAGCAGTGTATCTTCTTGATCATAAAAATCGTGAACTTTTGATAGCAGCCAGAAATCAAATCACCACCTCACCACTGAGAGCCTCACCGGAAGTGAAAGAGTGAGGCTTGGTCACTACGAGTTTGCTCACATTCTTGAGGGAAGGCACGCCGAGGTTCTCCAACGATTCAACGAGCTTGTAGAGCTTGCCGTCCAGCAACACCACGGGGGCTACGCCCTTGCATTCGGGGGCCAGCTTCATGGCGCCGGCATCATCAATCACCACCGCATCGGAACGCAGCAGAAGCAGGTCTGAGCAGGTCTTCACGGGGAAGAAGCGGGAGCGAGGCACGCACACCGCGCGGGCACCGGAGAAGCACTGCAGCGCCGCACCCATGGCTGTTTCCAGCTGGTAGACCTTCTGGCTGGCCGCATCACGCGGGTCAACGGTCTTGCTGTTGCAGATAACCGGCAGGGGGAGCACACCGCCGTTGGCATCCAGCACTTCCTTGAGTGCATCCAGACGAATCCAGAGATTGTTGGTGTTGAAATAACGGTGTTTCTCGATGTTCTGGAACTCCGCCACATCCTCATCCGGACACTGGGCAATCTCGCGCAGAATCGGCTGGCCGTCCGCCTTACGGGTAGCCAGGTGGCCGCCCTTCTTATCAGCCTCAGTGCGGCGGGTCACCTCCATCACAAAGGGAGCGCCGCTCTCAGCAAACCAGCGCAGGAAGCGGGTATCCAGCTGGGCACCCAGGTTGTCGGAATTGGAAACAAACGCATACTTCACCCCGGCAGCCAGCAGCTTATCCAGCCAGCCGCTGCCAATCAGAGCAGGGTAAATATCACCGTGGCCGGGCGGGCACCACTCCAGCTCGGGATTCTCGGCAAACTCCACCGGCTCCAGCGTCTCCTGCACTAGTTTGGGCACACGGTTCTGCAGCATTTCCACCTTGGAAGCATCAGCAAAGTCGGCATACTGAGCCAGGTGGGCCATAGTATCCTCGCTGGTGGAGAAGGAGTTCATGAGCAGCAGATTCACAGGATACTGCGCGCGCTCGCGCAGGCTCTGCACCTGGCGCACGATAGTATCCAGGAAAGTCACGCCGGGCTTGATTTCCAGCAGGCTCTTGGCCTTCTGCAGACCCATGCCGGTACCCAGGCCACCGTTCAGCTTCACCAGCACCGCCTGCGCCAGCAGAGCGGCGTCAGCCTCCGGCGTAGCACATACCAGTTCCTCCCAATCGGCCACGTCACGGGCAGGCTCAATCTCCGTCTCCGGAATCATCATGCTCTGCTCAGAGGTAAGCACCCCCACGCTGTGGCGGAAAGCATCTATTGCTGCGCGGGAAAGCCCCACGCCCTGCATCTTGCGTTCAATGGAGTCGAAATTCATATGCTGCAGCGAGTATACCCGCGAAACAGAGGCATTTCAATACTAATTTTGCATCAACACAGCCTTGCCATATCAACAGCTGTCTGTTAGCATAGGAAAAGCATGAACACCAAGCGCCTTTTATGCCTGATTTCAACCTCTCTGCTGCTCGCAGCCTGCAACTGCGACAGGTCGCTGCTCCAGGCTGCGGCAGATGCGGATGCTGCCGCAGTGAATCTGGCGCTGAAATACGGAGCCAATCCCAATACCACCCTCTCTCCGGGAGAAACAGCGCTGGGGCTGCTGCTGAACCAATACAAACAAAGCGATGCGGTCCGGCGCAGCCGCATCGAGCAGAACGTGCTGGCACTCCTCATGGCCGGAGCCGATGCCAATGCCCTGCACCACGGCTACACCCCCTTGCAGATAGCCGCTGGGCTGGGTAGCGAAGCTCTGGTCACCCATTTACTGGCATATGGTGCCAATCCATCGCAGGAAACGCGGGCGGGGCTCGCCCCCATCTGGCAATGCGTACACGAGAATGACTACCGCATCAGTCTCCTTCTGCTCAGTGCCGGAGCCAACCCGAATGCACTCAACGCAGCCGGGCAGACACCCCTGCAATACCTCCGCTCATGCGGCTTCCTCAAAACGCCGCTCATGCTCCAGCTCCGCCAATACGGTGGCCATTGATTTCCCAACCATGCATTACGAAACTACCAATCTGCGACGTAAAGACCGAGCACTGCCTGAAACTGATGCACGCCTGATTCTGCACGAGGAAGAATACGGAGTTCTCTCCCTGCAAGCTCCGGAAGGCGGCGGCTACGGCGTTCCCATGAATTACGCCTGGAATGGCGCAGATTCGCTCTACCTGCACTGCGCCGGAGAAGGAGTCAAGCTGAGTTGCCTGCAAGCCCAGCCAAAGGCCAGCTTCGTAATCATCAGGCACCACAGCATTCTGCCCGAAAAATTTTCAACCGCCTACGAGAGTGTGATACTTCAGGGCGAATGCAGCATCGTGACCGCTGAAACGGAAAAGCGAGCCGCCCTGCAACTGATGATTCAGAAACTCACTCCCGGAGAAACTGTGCGGGGTGCCGCATACATCGACCGCGCTCTGGCAGCCACCACGGTGCTTCGCTTCAGCATCAATTCATTCTGCGGTAAGGCTCACCGGAATCACACCGATTCGCCGGCGTAGGTGATACGCCCACCCTCATCTCCGGAGCCCGGCCCCAGCTCCACCAGATAATCAGCCCGGGAAAGCACTCCCTGATTATGCTCAATGCACAGGATGGTGTGCCCCGCTGCACGCAGGCGGTAAATGGCACGCAGAAGCAGTTCCAGCTCAGCGAAATGAAGCCCGGTGCTCGGTTCATCCAGCACCAGCAGCAGGTGCTCACCCGTGGGGCGGCTGCTGCGTTTCGGTGCCGCCTTGGCCAGATAAGTCGCCAGTTTCACACGCTGAGACTCGCCACCGGAAAGAGTGGTCACCGACCTGTCCAGCGGCAGATAGCCCAGCCCGAGCTCCTGCAGCGCTTTCAGAATGGCCGCCGCCTGCGGTACCGCCGCAAAGAACCCCACCGCTTCATCCACCGTCTGAGCCAGCGCCTGCGCTATGGATTTGCCGCGCCATGTCACCTCCAGCGTCTCCCGGTTGTAGCGGGCGCCGCGGCAGGCATCACATTCGGTATACAAATCGGCCAGGAAATTCATATCCACCTGCAGGCGACCAGTGCCGCCGCAGCGCTCGCAGCGTCCACCGCGGGCATTCAACGAGAAACGAGCCGCAGTATACCCACGCTGGCGGGAAAGAGGCAGCGCCGCATACAGCGGGCGCAGTACATCGAGCAGCCCGGTGGCCGTGGCCGGAGTGCTGCGGGGCGAGCTGCCCAGCGGGCTCTGGTCCACCAGCACCGCACGGGAAACCGACTCAGCTCCCTCTACCTGCCCCGCTTTCAGTGCAGGCAGCAGGCACTCGTGCACCAGCGTGCTCTTGCCCGAACCACCAGGTCCCGAAAGACAGGTAAACGCACCCAGCGGGAAGCGGAACTCCACATCCTGCAGATTGCGGGCACAGGCATGCCTCAGGGTAAGCCATTTGCAGGCACCCAGCACACGCGGCTCCACCGCGGGCAATACGCGCCGCCCGCTCAGCCACGCGCCGGTGGGGGAATCCGCCATGTGCAGAAAATCATCATACGTTCCTTCTGCCATCACCTCACCACCAGCAGGACCACTGCCGGGTCCCATCTCCACAAGCCAGTCGCAGGCCTGCAGCAGCTGCGGGTCATGCTCCACCACCAGAATCGTATTCCCCTTATCGCGCAGGCGATGCAGCGCGGCGACAAGGCGCTCTGTTTCGGCAGGATGCAGGCCGATAGTGGGCTCATCCAGAATGTAAAGCACCCCGGAAAGGCCGCCGCCAATCTGCCCCGCCAGGCGGGCGCGCTGCAGCTCACCACCGGAAAGCGTGTTGGCCGCTCGGGAAAGAGTAAGATAGCCCAGGCCCAGCTCCAGCAGGCAGTCGAGCCGCTGCTTCAGGCTGCCCAGCGCTGGCGCAAGCGCCTCACGGAATGCCGCAGGCAGCACCAGCTTATCCAGCAGAGCGCGATTTTCCTGGACCGGCCTATTACAGAATGCCCCCAGACTCATCTCCTGCCCCGCAAAATCCAGCGTCACCGCCAGCGCGGTGGGATTCAGACGCATCCCCTTGCAGGCGGGGCAGATTTTCAACTCACCTTTAGCCTCTTCCACCGTGCCCATCCCCTGGCATTCCGGGCAGGCACCGTGCGGTGAGAAATGAGAAAACAATCCCGGAGTCAGATCCGGCAGAGTGAAACCCGTTTCAGCATTGCGATACCGGGTGTGAAAACACTGCAGCTCCGGCGCCCCTCCCCTGGGCTGCACCAGCGCGCGCAATTCATCCGGCCAGAGGCGAAGCGCCGCCTGCACCGAATCCGCCACGCGGGATTCCACACCCTCGCGCACCACAATGCGGTCCACCACCAGTTCACACACCTGTCCGGGAGCAGGCGGGGCAGATTCCAGCTCATCCAGCTCACAAATATCGCCCGCCACCCGTACACGGAGGTAGCCCAGCTTACGCAGCATCAGGATATCGCTCTCCGGGTTCTGGCCGAATGCCGGGGAAAGCGGAGCCAGCAGGGTAAGCCGTGTATTCTCCGGCAGCGCAGCAAGCGCTCCCGAAATCTCCTCCGGGCTCAGGCGAGTAAGCCGCTCGCCCGTCACAGGGTCGTGCGGTACACCAATAGCCGCATATACAATACGCAAATAATCAAGCGATTCAGTAAGCGAACCCAGCACCGTGCGCGACTGTCCGCCGGGCAGGTGCTGCTCCAGGCAGAGCGCCGGCGGAAGCCCCTCTATACTTTCTACATGCGGCTTTTCCGGGCGGGCCAGCAGACGGCGCGCGCCGGGCGAAAGGCAATCAAGAAAACGGCGGCGCGACTCCGCAAAAAGTGTATCGTAGGCCAGCGTGCTCTTGCCCGAGCCGCTGGGCCCCATGAGAGCAATCATCTTCCCCGCAGGCAGCGTCAGACTGATATGCCGCAGGGTATTCTGACTCGCACCGGTGATGCGGATATCCATGCCGGAATCAGAAGCGGTTCAATTCTTCGTAGCGCCCGCCGGGTTCCACCACCACATCCGCCGCCTTGCAGATTCCCTCAAACGAGCCCCCGCGGTAGACATGCATCACCCCCTTGCACTGCACGCGACCCTTCAGGCTGCCATACACCTCCACACTATCGGCAGCAGCACCCACCGCCAGCTCCACCTCAGCCCCTTTGTCCACCACCAGTTTCCCGGCGCTGATAGAGCCTTCCACGCAAACCGACGCATTGAAATCCAGCGTACCCGTGCAGCGGAATGTGCCGGAAACCCGGCCATTCACCTCCATATGGTGACACACCACCGACAAATTCGAAAGCACCGTACCCGCCGGCACGTGCACATTGCCCAGCGTCCGCACCGTCAACCGGCGCGAGCCCGGGCGTATTTCCACATCCGCCATATTCAGGTGGGCGTGGCAATGAATGCAGTTGGCCGACAACGCCGCCGCCGGCACCTGAGATGCCTGGCCGCACTCATAGCACACCACATCCCTCTGCGGCACCTGTACCCGCCCCTCCTCGGACTGAAACGAGGTGAGCGCGACTCGACGGTCGCGCTCACCTGCGGGTAACAAGCCGGAGACAGTCGGAACAATCAGCGGTTCTGTCCTGAACTCCGGCATGGTTTCAGTCAAATTTCAGCTTAGCCAAGCAGGTTGGCATCGGCGCTCTTCGCAGCGCGGCTCACCTTCTTGGGGGCCGGAGCAGCCGGGGCCGGAGCCACAGCGGGGTTACCCACGCGGCACATACCCACAAACACAGCTCCTTCCTGGATGGAAATCTTAGCGGCCGTCACATCGCCCACCACCTCAGCCGTGGCAGCCAGCTCCACGCGGTCGGTCACCACGATATCGCCCACCACCTTGCCGTGAATGATAGCGCTCTGCGTACGCACAGCCACCTTGTTCTTCTCACCGGCCTGAATGCTGGCGTTGGCACCCACCGTCAGCACACCGTCGGAGGTGATTTCACCCTCCACGGAACCGTCCACCAGCAGGTCATCGGTAAAGCGGAGAATACCCACCACCGACACGTCATAATTCAGCACGTTGCGGGTAGTGGCAGGAGCCACAGCTGCGCTGCCGCCCATATCGAAGGGGGAAGCGGCGGGCTCTTCCACGCCGAAGTAACCGGCATCTGCCACAGGAGCAGCAGCGGGCTGCACCGGGGTGGACCATTCATCGGGCACATCATTCCCGGCATACGGAGAAGGAGTCATGGGAGAACCATCAGGCTTTTTCGGATATTTGAACATAATCTCTTAATGGTAAGTTATTTAATAAAAATCTGGCACACCACTTCCGGCGCTGTGCTTATCGTACCTTTTTCTTGGCCTCTTGTCGATATGAAAATTTGTCAGATGCGGATTTTTT
>JAZRBC010000116.1:0-5154 GCA_045634905.1 Akkermansia sp. | reverse complement strand
GCGCTGGTTGGGGCCGTCGCCTACGGAAACGGTTTCAATCTTCACCTGGTGTACTCCCCAGCCGCAACCGATGGCGCGGGCTACGGCGGGGCTGATATCGATGATGCGGCGGCGGTGGAAGGGGCCGCGGTCGCACACGCGTACCTCACAGCTCTTGCCGGTTTTGACGCTGGTGACGCGTACTACGCTGGGCAGGGGCAGGGTACGGTGGGCAGCGTATTTGCCGCCTTTGGGCAGGCGCTCGCCCATGGCGCCGATGGAACCGCCATCATTGTAGACGGAGGCCTCACCCGTTTCGCTGTATTGCAGAGCTGTGGCAATGTCCATCGGGCGGTAGCGTTTGCCGTTTACGGTATACGGGCTTCTTTTCAGTTTTGGTTCGGGGCGGGGATCATCTTCCGGCGAATAATGTGCTCCTTTGCGCCACGAACATCCCGTGCCGCCCAGCATGATGCTGCCGGCAAGTACAAGCAATAAAGCATGGAAAATAGCCCTCACGCAGGCATTCTAACACAAATGTTATGCAAATGCAACCTTGTAGGCGATCTCCGCCGCTGAAACGTCTGTTTTACGCTTGACTCACAAATATCAGTATAGTAACCTGAAACTATGCAAACACGTACATGTGCTTTGATGCTCGGGTTGCTTGCCCTCGGCCTTTCGCCGGTTCTGCCGGTGAATGCGGCAGAGGCCGGCAGCAGCAAGTTGGCACTGGCACCGGTGAAGGGCAAGAAACTGCCCGCCGCTGTGCAGGATGCCATGGAAAAAGGTAATTATGCCGACGTTCAGGCCGCATTGGTTGAGGCGCTGAAGACGATGGATATTTCTCCCAAGGATGCAGCGGCTCTGCATTGCTCCATGATGCATGAGCTTATCCGCGTGACGGGGGCAGAATATCTCACAAAGATGGCAGCAGAGAGCAAGGAGAAGACTACGTTCCTGCAGAAGTTCATGAAGGATACCGAGTGGCTTGAGCTGTATCTGACCTGTGGTCTGGTGCCTTTCCAGCAAGATACAGGCATGCAGGTGCTCTACCGTATCTGGGATGAGGAAAAGGGCAAGGTGCAGAATAAGGCGCTGGCTGTGGCTCTGGCTTCCTGCTGGGGTGGCGGCGAGACCTGGAAAGAACCGGCGCTGGCTACAATGCTGCCTAACAAGTTTAATCCTGTGCGTCGGTACAAGTTCTTCCAGAAGCAGGACAAGAAGGGATTACTGCATCCTAATTACAAGAACCTGAAGGCTTGGGAACTCCGATTTGTGGTGGCTAACCCCGGGCAGGACTGGGATGATGCCTCCTACGAATATGCCGCCAAGGCCATCAATATGCCGTGGGATAAGTATGGCCTTGCCTGCTGGGCCGCGACCTACACGGGTACCTCCAAGTTTGGCGACTCGGTGCAGGGCGGTGCCTATAATCTGCCTTACAACAATGAGAGTCAGGCTGAGGCTACACACCGCAACGGCGGCGTGTGCGGCGCTATGTCGCACCTGGGAGCTGTTGCTGCTATGGCTCATGGCATTCCCGCATACTCGGTGGGTCAGCCTGGTCACTGCGCCTATGCAGTGCGCACCGAGCGTGGCAAGTGGGTCGGCGGTTTCGGCGGCCCGGATGGCTACATGCACAACATGATTTTCGGTTTCCGTGCCCCCACTTCCTACAACCTGATGGAAGCCGTGTTTGCCGATGATGAGAAGGTGGCCAGGGCCTACCGCAAGAGCCTCTGTGCCCGTGGTCTCGAAGCTGCCGGCAAGGATGCAGAGGCCGAGAAGATGTGGAACTCCGCTCTGAAGGATGCTCCCATGCATCCTTTCTTCCGTGCGGCTCTGCATGCCCAGATGAAGAAGCGCGGTATTTCTGCCGATGAGTGCTACGAGTATCTGGTGAAGAAGATGCTGCCCAAATACGATGGCCACGGTGTGGCCGCCATTGATGCTACGGCAGACCTGGCCGAGGTGATTGCCGGCATGAGCGAAAAACAGCAGCTCGATATCTATAAGATGGAGCACGAAGCTCTGGCTACCACCCCCTCCAGCTGGGCGGTTAAGCTCGATGAGCTGGTGGAGGCCCAGCAGAAGACTCTGCCTTCTGATCAGGCTCGCCAGATGTTCCTCGAGAATATGTTCGTGGCACATATCAAGAATGGCGATGGCACCACCTTCGGTCAGCTGCTTGAGTGGGCCGTGAAGACCTATGTGGCGACTGAAGAGGGCAGCAGGATTTTCAACAAGGCCTTTGCCAAGGCTGCTGAATCTGCGGGCGGCGGTGAGACCGCTGGAGAATCTGCCGAGGAACGCAACAAGAAGATGGCCGAGGCCTACAGGAAGGCCATTGTGGCGGCAGAACAGGCCCGCTCCGGCCCTGCCTTCATGGCACTTACCAAGGGAGCACTGGCGTTGTCTACGCCGGATTACAAGGCTGACCCGCTGCAGAAGTTGGGTGAGCTGCAGGGTAATCCCGCCAAGGGCGCGCTGTTCCGCATCTCCACCACCAGCAACTATGATACTCCTGTGCTTCATGCCGGTATCATGACTCCGGAGGGCGGCAAGTGCCATACTGCCAAGGAGCAGACTCCCAACTTCATTGTCGAGCTGCAGAAGCCTGAGCACACCACCGGCTGCATTATCCGCAAGACAAATGGCAACGAATGGCGCATGAAGAAGGCTGTCGTCTCCACCAGTGAGGACGGCGCCACCTGGTTCAAGCGTGCGGAAATTGCCGATATGCCCAAGGAATGGGTAGCTAAGTTCCCGGATGGTACCAAGGCCAAGTGGATTAAGCTGGAGTTTGAGAACGCCAACCCTGACTTTGCTCACATTTCTCACTTTGTTACATTCACCCGCTAATTTTATTGGAATCATATGAAGAAAATTCTCATACTTCTCATTCTGCTGGGTGTGGTAGGCGGTGGTGTCTACTATTACGACCCCGGTTTGCTCGGGCTTGATGCCCCTGCCAAGGTAACCAAGAAGAAAGGCAAGAAGAAGAAGGCAGCCAAGACTCCGAAGAAGGCCGAGAAGCCGGCCCAGGATGCTGCCGAGGCTGCCGCACCCGCTCTGGCCGAGGAGGAGGACGAAGTGGTGGTTGAACCCGCCGCCAGTCCGCTTCCTTTCCCCGAGAACCTGGAAGCCCGCGCCAAGGCCAAGGCTGAGGGACGTCCCTGCCTTATCGTGTGGTACGGCTCCGACTGGCTGCCCAACGCCGGCCAGGTGGTTAAGGAGTGGACCAAGCTGCAGCAAAAGAACCTGCCCGTGGTGCTGGGCCAGATTGACGAGCGCGTGGGCACTATTCCTACATTGGAGGAGCGCAAGAAACTCATCCCGTACGGAGAGTTCATGAACTTCCCTGTTGCTATTCTCATGGCGCCCGATGAAACCCTGCTCGGTATCTATACGGGTAAGACGGTGCTGAGTGCCGCTGCCATGGAGAAGGCCGTGAAGAGCTCGCTCAAGACCATGCCCAAGTATATGGCTCTGGTGGAGAAGGCTCGCAACACCGATGGTATTGAAGGTGCTAAGGCTGCCGGCGAGGCTCTCGCGATGCAGCCGTATTTCGATGCCTCGCGTAACAATCCGCTCAAGGACATTCTGAACCGCAAGGACCCGAACCATGAGACCATGTACCGTTACCTCTACTGCATGGATCACATGGGCATGTACGACGAGATTAACGCCGTGCTCAACGGTGGTAAGGGGGCCGATGCCAAGTACAAGGATAAGGAACGTAAGTTTGACGATGGTATTAATTTTGTGCAGAAGGTCATGAAGGCTCACAAGATGAATACCGAGCTTCAGCAGCAGTGGACTTCCGGCCTGGCTTATGTCTACCGTGAGAAATACAAGGCGACTAATGAGCCGGCTCTCCGCAAGAAACTTGTGGAAACCTATCGTAAGGTGGTGGAAATCGACCCTGCCAGTGAATATGGCAAGGGTGCAGAGCGCTGGGCGAATTACTGGGATGATTCCGTGCCTTACACGTTCGATACCCCCTATTACGATAACGGAGAGATGACCTTTGGTATCGATAAGGAATGGCGGGTGAATGTGAGCAAGCAAGTGAAAGGCCCCGGCTCCTATACATTCAGCCTTGTGCCCAGTCCCAGCAAGAATGGCCGCATGAGCACCAAGGGCTTCCAGCTCTATGCGAATGGCAAGCACGTGTGCGATGCCGATGTCCCTGCCGACCAGGATACCAAGACGGTGAATTTCAACGTTCCCCGCGCTCTGAAGGGCAAGATAGAGGTGCGTTTCCGCGCCCAGTGCTACGATGGCTGGTACAATTGCTCCGGCGAGATGGTGATGAAGAAGAACTGATTCCCCCGCCTCAGAGAAATCTGACTTCACCGGCTGCCCGGATTATCCCCGGGCAGCCGTTTTTTGTATCGCGGGGGTATTCGGAGCACGGGACTTTAGTCCCGGAAATATAAGCATGGGGGGACTAAAGTCCCCCGCTCCGAAAAAAACAATCAGGCCACACCCGGTGTGGGGTGCGGCCTGGAAAATTGCCAGAGTTAGTGATGTGTGAAAATTATGCTTTCAGTTCGTTGCCCAGCTCGATGATGGAGTATTCGCCCGGGCTCAGGCGGTAAACAATCTGCAGCACATTGCGGCGGGCGTTGCGATACAGCACAAAGGGCTTGCCGGAGATTTCCAGCTCCATGATGGCGTCTTCCTTGTACATGGTGCGCAGGTCATAGCCCTCGCGGGAGATACGCACAGGCTTCGGGTCCTCCGGTGCATCGACATCGTCGTAATCCAGCACGTCTTCCTCGTAGACCTTTTCGTCCAGCTTGCGGATGCTCTTGGAGCGGTGCGGACGATAATGCTTCATGAGGCGGGTCTTGTGCTTGCGCATGCGACGCATGATCTTGGTAATCGTCTCGTCGATGGCGGCGTACAGATCATCGCAAGAGGTAGATGCCTGGATAGTGATATGGTCGGCGCAGAAAAGTACGATTTCGGCCATCTGACGATCCTTCTGCACATCCACCACTACTCGTGCTTCCACAATCTTCGGGTAATCGATATGGATGGCTTCAATCTTCTTCGTAGCGAAATCACGGATGGCATCTGTCACATCAATATGACGGCCCGTAACAGTAATATTAGTATCACTCGGCATGGTTATTACCTCTTTCTATTGGTTTGGTTGGTTTT
>JAZRBC010000115.1:0-2540 GCA_045634905.1 Akkermansia sp. | reverse complement strand
GTCTGTGAAGGCTGCCCTGCCTCAACTCCGGGAGCTTCAGCAGGAGTGCGGGAAGATTGTTGAAATCCAGCAGGAGTTGCCGGAACCTACTGTGCAGGACTACATGGCCGTGCAGGATCAGATGGAGACCTTCAATACCATATGGGATGCCATCCGGAACCACATTGAGCGACTTGAAACGGCGGGGCTGCTCAGCGATGAAATGCGCGATATTCTCCATATTGCGCGACCTGAATGAGCCACTACAGAGCTTGCTCAAAACTTTTTTCTCTCCGGTATTCCACAAGATATAGTACCTATATCGAAAAACGTGTACCACATAGAACTATAGCGCCAAAATGCTTCGGATGACCGGAAATTTTGGGCTTGCAAAAAATACAGAAAGCCGTAATATCGTGAGTGAACCGCTACTTACGAACCCATGAGCAGAAGTCCCCAAAGCACCATCGATAAGCAACAGGCGCAGGAAGCTCAGCAGCTGGCCGATTTCATTCTCTTCTCCCAGCGCAGCTGCATTCTGAGACTCTCGCCGGAACTGACTAAAGGCAAGGTATCGTATCCACAATTCTTTCTCCTGACCTATCTTGCTGAGGAGGAGTGCCTGTCGATGAGCAACATTGCCAGGATGATGGGGCATTCTACAGCCGCCGCCACCGGCATGGTTGATAAACTCCAGGAACTTGGCCATCTGAAGCGGTATACAGCAGCAGCCGACCGCCGCAAGATTATGGTTCGCATTACTGAGCAGGGGCGTGAGCTTGTGGCTCAGATGCGCAGCAATATAGCCGCTGACCTTGCGCAGATGATGGCACGAGAAGATTCTGAAACGCCTATGAGCAGCGCACGTCGCGTTATTTCCCGCCGCACTGCTGCCCGCAAGAGCATCGCTTGATTTTTTTACAGACATATGAGCAACTACGCACCTGATTATCTTAAGAAACTGAACGCCTATCCCGAGAATTTCGCGCGCTTCATCACACGTGTTCCCGGTGTGGCGACCACGACAGACAGAGCAGCTGTCATTGCAGCACTCACCCCGACTCATGAAGCGGTGCTGGAGGAAGCCGGTATAGCACCCAAGATGCTGCGCCGGGCCCAGCAGGTGCACGGAAATAAAGTGGCGCTTGTGGGTGATATAGGTTGCTCATACCCTGTGGAAGGTGTGGATGCCCTGTTCTGCGGTGGGAAGGCTGATTGCTGTCTGGGTATCTATGTGGCAGACTGTGCCGCAGTATGGATTTACGACACTGAAAGCCAGAGCCGCGCGCTGATTCACTCCGGCAAGCTGGGCACCCAGCAGAATATCGTCGGGGAGACTCTTAAATCCATGTACAAGGTTCTGGGGGTGCATGCAGAGAACTGCATTGCGGTCATTTCTCCCTGTATCCGTCCGCCCCATTATGAGGTGGATATCGTGACCATGATTAAACAGGAGCTGGAGGAAGCCGGAATCGCCCCGGAAAACATCATTGATAGCGGCCTTGATACCGCCGCAGATCTGGAGACCTTCTACTCGTACCGTATTGAGAAGGGAAATACGGGCCGCATGCTGGCACTCTTCGGCCGCACCCCATCAACAGACGATTAAATGGCCAAGGCCAAACAATTTCTGCGCCGGGTGGTTCTGCAGCAGCTTAAGGCTGCTGCTTCAGCTGACCCGGCGCAGCTGCGTTCTGCAGAGCTCCGCCGGCAACTTGGCTCCATATTACATGGAGATTCGCTCTGCGTCGCCATATATGCCCCCCTGCCTCATGAGGTGAATCTGATGCCGCTTCTGGAGGAGTACCCGCAGCATCGGTATGTGTTTCCTCGTTGTCTGCCCGGGCGCCAGCTTGAATTCCGCGAAGTGAAACAAGCCGAAACGGATCTGCAACCCGGCGCGATGAATATTCTCGAACCTGCGCCTCATACGATAGCAGTTACGCCGGATAATATCGATATTCTCATCGTTCCCGGTGTGGCATTTACCCGCAAAGGCGAACGGCTGGGATACGGTGGTGGCTACTACGACCGCTTTATTCCACAGTGCCCGAGGGCTCAGATACTCTCGCTTGCCTTTGCTGAACAACTGGTGGATTCTGTGCCAGCAGAAGCGCACGATTTGTGCATTCCTCGTCTTATCACTCCTTGTTGACTGGAATTAGTCTTTTCTTTGCGGTAGCTATGTGTTAGCATGACCACATGCCCAGTGTACTGATTAAGACTTACGGCTGCCAGATGAATGAACGCGACTCGGAACAAGTTGCAAGCATGTTCCTTGCCGGCGGTTACGAGCTGACCAAAGACGAGGCTCAGGCCGATGTAATTCTCATCAATACCTGTTCGGTACGGGAAAAAGCAGAGCTGAAAGCCCTGGGTAAAATGGGGCTTCTCTGTGCCCGCCCCACAGCCAAGCCCTGGGTGGTCTACGGTTTCATGGGCTGCATGTGCCAGAGCCGTGCTGCTTCCTTGTTCCGCGATGTGCCCCGCCTGGATATTGTAACTGGTACCCAGCAGTACCACAACGTGTACAAACTTTGCAACCGCCTGCTCCGCAGCCG
>JAZRBC010000114.1:0-4969 GCA_045634905.1 Akkermansia sp. | reverse complement strand
TACCGCGTGGAGCTGCTCCCCAACGAAGAGGGCTTTGTGTATTTCTCCCTGATACAGCCCGGGCCGCATGCTGGTAAACCAGTTACCGAGGCCAGGTGTAATTTATTTGTCCCCTTGCGCCAGAGCCGCCTGGATGTAGCACTTCAATTGCCGCAGCAGGTATGCCGCCCTGCGGAAACGGTGCGGATTTCCGGGCAGGTGATGGCAGCAGGCACTCCCGTGGAGGCTGAGGTGACGCTTTATGCGGTGGATGAGGGGATGCTTTTCGGAGATTCATTACGGGGCTTGTTCACTGAGCTCATGTTCAGTGCTCACCCTGGTCGCTATTTTGAAATTACCCGTCCCTACGCATCTGTTCAGGATGAATCTCTGCTGGATTTACTGCCTGCTGTCTGGCAGGGGGATATCATCGGGCCGGGCTATTCCCTCAGCCCGGAAACAGGCATGTTTGCATTCGGTGGTGGTGACGATGAAGATTGCGAATATGAGGAAGGTGCGGCTGAACTCGAAACTGGAAGTGGCGCTGGTTCTTCCGTGGAATATGCTCCGCAGCCGGATTCCGACAAATTGTTGACCCTGCGTCGTAATTTTGCTCCGGTAGCGGTGTGGCGCGGAGCTCTGCGTACCGATGCCGAAGGTCGTTTCTCGACAGAAGTGAAGCTGCCGGATACCTTGACCACCTATCGCGTATATGCGCATGCCATCGACAAGAGCGGCCGCCGGTTCGGTTCATCAGAGGGAGAATTCACCGTGGCTCAGCCGGTGATGCTCACTCCCGGCACTCCCTTCTTCATGAGCCTGGGAGATGAGTTGCGCCTGCCTCTCACCATTGTGAACAATACCGATGAGGCCGGTACCTGGACCGTGACCATGGAGGGAGCGGAAGCCCGGCAGGAAATTATGCTGGAGGCTCACCAGTCTGCCACTATGTATTTCGATTTCAAGGCTACGACCGAGGGCGAGCAGAAATTGTGCTGGACGGCGCTTGGTAAGCCTGGCTGTGATGCGGTGCAGGGCGGGTTCTCGGTGCGTTTCCCTGCGCCGGTGCTCAAGGAAGTGCATTACCTGACGCTTGTTGCCGGTGGAGAGCCGCAGGCTCTGGCCACTCTGCTGGAGGAATCCGTGGCACCGGCAACTCGTGGCGAGATGCAACTGGTGGCCTCTACCAATCCGCTGCTTCATCTGGCCGGGGCGGTTGATTTCCTGCTGGTGTATCCCTATGGCTGCACCGAGCAGCGTGCATCGGCGCTCATCCCCTGGCTGCTGTATGAGCATCTGTCACCTGTCTGCCCGCGAATGGCTGAGCTGGGGGAAGAAAAGGTGAGGGCAACCGTGAAGACGGCTGTTCGTGAAATCCTGCAGCGGCAGTGCGGGGACGGTGGCCTTGCATACTGGGACGGGCAGAAGGAATCCTGCCTGTGGGCCAGCGCTCACGCTGCCTGTGTGCTTCATCTGGCACGTAAGCTGGGCTGGGAAGTGCCGCAGGAAAAGCTGGAGAAATTGCTCCTGTATCTGGAAACGGCCGAATCGAAGGATTTGCCTGCTTCGGCGCAGTTCTCTCTGGCTTGTATCAGCTCCAGCACCGGGAAAATGCGCGATGTACTGGGCAGAAAAAATCTCTACTTTGACCGGGAAACGCTTGCTGGTATGCGTTTCATACTGGAGTCTCATGAGAACCCGGCGGCAGCAGATGCTGCTTTCCATGACTGGCTGCGTACTGCAGGGCGTGATTACCGCCACGGCACGACGCAGAGTCATGCCTGGACGATGCTGGCTCTGGCGGAGTATCTGCACCTTCGGAAAAACAAGGGAAGTGAGGCCACGCTGGTACTGAATGACGGCTCAGAGTATAAGCTGGGGCTTGACACCGCCAAGGTGTCGCTGCCCTGGCAGCCGGGGCAGGAGATGAAGACGCTGCCTACCACCCTGAAGGCCCAGGGCGGTACGGTCTATGCCTCTCTGCGTGTGCGGGCCCTGCCGCAGACGGATGATTTCCCCGGAGTGACCGAGCGCGGCCTGCAGGTGACCCGCGTGTATGAAACCCGGGGAGCCGATGGAATCTGGCGGCCTGCGAGTGAATTCAAGGTGGGTGATGTGGTGCGTGTCACGCTTACCTGCGCCAAGGTGGCAGATGAACATAAGTACCTCGTGCTGGAGGATTATCTGCCCGCCTGCATGGAAGCCATCAACCCGGATGTCCCCAGCCAGGCCGCGGGGCTTGAGCCGCTGAACTGGAGCCTGGCCTTTGACCACCGCGAGTATCTGGCCGACCGTGTGCGCGGCTTCTGCACCCGCTGGGAGGGGCGGAATTTGCTCAACATGCGTTACTATGCCCGCGTGAAGCGCCCCGGCACCTCCGCCGCACCGCCCGCCCAGGCGCAGCTTATGTACGAACCCCAGGTCTACGGACTCTCGCCGAATACCCGGATTATCAGTCATCCTTGAACAGAAACAGCTTTTTATTGTCTTAAATAACTAACAGAACGATTATCTATGAAACGCATTTCCTGCATGTTATTGGGCGCGTTGACCGCTGCTGCAGCACAGGTGCCGCAATTGAGAACGAACAGCTATGACCAGTCCGTGGAGTTCAAGTACCCGGAGCCGCTGGTCAGTCTGACCACCGTGCGCAATGCCCACCGGAGCGAGTACGAGAAGATGACCGATAAGGATCTCGGGCGCGATATCCTCACGATTACCGGTGATGAGAAGTTCAAGCCCATCGTGACATGGCGCGACCAGGACCGGGTGCACATCTCATTCCCCGAGGGAACATCCTGCGCTACAGAGTACAGGTTCCGCCTGAATCCCGGCACGAAGTACCTGGGTGGAGCTGAGGCTCCGCAGGAGGAGAAGACATTCTACTGCCCGCCTGATACTCTGAGCGGTACGTCCTTTATGGATGGCAACGGGCTGGGTGTCATGGTATGTGCCGACCACCAGCTGACCCGCGAAAGCCGCGAGCTTTCGGCGGATTCGCCATTGCGTTTCGTGTTCCGTGAGGTCCACCGTAAAATCTGGAATGGCGAAATCTTCTATACCGGCGGAGTGGAAGCCCGACTGGAACCTGCCTACCTGAAACAGGGTGTGACTCATGAAACACTGCGTATCCTGACGGACCGGGGGGAGGATGTATGGAAAAAGCTTACACCGGATACCCCGCTGCCGGGGCATGTGGTGGTGCGCCCGGTGAGCCCGCTTGACCCGAAAAAGGAATGGCACCTCCTTGTGAAGCCGGAGAAGGGGCAGGGCTTCTCAGGAGATGAACCCGTATGTGTTGATGCAACGCCGCAGCCTGAGCTGGGCTCGGGGGTGGAGTGGGTGCTGCATGAGAACAAGACCTATCGCCTGCGTGTCTTTTTCAGCGCACCGATGAATGCTGCGGATATGCCCGCTTTGTTTGAGCGTATGCAGCTGGCGGTGGGTGAACAGGTGGCCACTTCTGCCGGTGAAGGGCGTAAGCAGCTGGTGCTGAACGGTAAATGCCTGGAGTTCCGCTACGCCGGGGTGCAGGAGATGCCCGCGGTGGGGCCCTACTGGGGGCGCAAGGGGGGCGTATTGACATGGAAGCCGCAGGGGCAGGCGCTGGGATTCCTGGTAGAGCTGAGCTCTCCCGCCCCGGTTAATCTGGATGTGGTGCTGCCCGGCGATACGACCTCGTACCTCGGCTGGAAGATGGCCGCGGAGCATCGTCACCGCATTGCGCTGAATCCCGCGTGGCCGGCGCTGCGCTATGGTGAGGCCGCCGTGCTGCCGCTCAAGGGCGACCACAATCTGCGCCTGCCTTTCACGAACCTCGGTGCCGTGAAGGTAAGTGCCTGGCGCTTGGCGGACGGAAAGAAAGCCGATGCCATGGCTGGTGAACTGAGCAATACCGCCACGCTGCTGGCGAATAAGCTGGAGTATGATTTGCTCAAGGCCCGTGTCTGGAAAGGCCTGATGGTGGATAAAGGTATCATCAAACAGGCGGAAAAGACCCTGGATTATATGCACAAGGAAGCGAAACGCTGCACAGAGAACAGTCGCCGGGCGCTGGAAGGCGCCGTGGCGCTGCCCGGTACGCTGGTGCCTGCCGGAAATGGCGGTATGCTGCAGAGCGGCGAAGCGGTTCTCGCTCTCGATACCGCTACGGGTGGCCCCACCGCTCCCGGTATGTACCTGCTGCGTCTTCAGCCCGTGGCCAATGCGGAGGTCCGTCAGTCGCTCCAGATGCACGAGCACCCCGCTGAAGTACTTGATTCGCAGATGGATGTGGTGGTGCAGGTGACTGATTTGAATGTGATGCTGGGCGATGCCGCCATTCTGGTGAACCGATTCTCCGATGGTACCCCGGTGGAAGAAGGCACGGTGAGCTACAGGGATGCCTCGGGGCAGCAGCATCATCTGGCGCTGCAGAATGGTATTGCCTGGCTGCCGGAGAATACTTCCATCTACGGCTCGGTTGAGGTGCGTAGTGGAGAGGATGCCGTGGTGCTTAATCTGCAGCACCGCCGCATGCGCACCGCCGGTGCCCGCCCCCGTGGGCAGTCTGCCATGATGGTGCTGGATCGTCCGATCTATCGCCCCGGGGATGAGGTGCATGTGCGTGGTATCCTGCGCCGCCAGTTGCCGGACGGCAGCTGCGAAATCCCCCGGGAGAAGACGGGGCGACTGGTTTTCACCGCGCCGAATGGCAAGGAACTGGAAAAACGCGAGATTTCGCTGAGTGAGTTCGGCGCATTCGAGGCGACATTCACCTTGCCCAAGGGCGAGGACGATGTAACCGGTCACTATCACATGATGCTGGAGTGCGGCAGTTTCCGCCAGGGAGCGCAGGTTATCTGCGAGGTGTTCCGCCGCGATGCCTTCAAGGCAAATTGCGAAATCGAGGTGGATCCCGTGGCTCCGAAGAATTACAAGGTGCGTGTTTCTGCTACCGATTACAGCGGTGTGCCGCTGGCCGGTGCAGCCTGCGTGCTGAATCTGTATG
>JAZRBC010000113.1:0-9894 GCA_045634905.1 Akkermansia sp. | reverse complement strand
CTGCACCGCGTTTTCCCCCGGTGGCATACAGGTGCCTCATGAGCCGCCGGGTAGGGGCCTTGGTGGAAGCGCGTCAACCATTAACCTACAAACATCATTATAATGAGCAACACTGAACTGGAGGCTTTGATTAACTCCAAGCTTCCGAACTTCCGCAAGGGTGACATCGTGAACGGTACCATCCTTGAAATCCGCCCGCAGGTCGTCCTCGTGGACATTGGTTACAAGTCTGAGGGTGTCATCCCCGTTTCCGAGTTTGAGGACGAGGAAATCGAGGTGGGCGATCAGATCGAGGTGCTTCTTGAGAGCCTCGAAAACGACGAAGGTCTCGTCGTCCTTTCCAAAGAAAAGGCTGCCCACAAGCAGAACTGGGACAAGATTGTGGCCGTTTACAAGGACGGCGGTCTGGTCAAGGGTAAGGTTAAGAGCGTCGTGAAGGGTGGCCTTATGGTCAACGTCGGCGTGGAAGCCTTCCTTCCCGGCTCCCAGGTGGACATCATCCCGCCCAAGGATCTCAACGAGTTCGTGGGCAACGTGTACGAATTCAAGATTGTGAAGGTGAACGACGAGCGCAAGAACATTGTTCTCTCCCGCCGCGAGGTCATCGAGGCCGAGCGCAGCGAGCAGCGCCAGCGTTTCCTGGAGACCGTGGCTATCGGCGACCGCGTGAAGGGTCTGGTGAAGAACATCACCGACTTCGGCGCTTTCGTGGACCTCTCCGGTATGGACGGTCTGCTGCACATCACCGACATGAGCTGGGGTCGTGTGAACCACCCCTCCGAGCTGCTTCACATCGGCCAGGAGCTGGAGGTTCTCATCCTCGACGTGGACCGCGACAAGGAGCGCGTATCCCTGGGTCTCAAGCAGCTGTCCGACAACCCCTGGGCAGACATCGAGGCCAAGTACCCCATCGGTTCCCAGGTCAAGGGCCGCGTGACCAAGCTTCTCGCCTACGGCGCCTTCGTGGAGCTGGAGAAGGGCGTGGAGGGTCTGGTGCACGTGTCCGAGCTGAGCTGGACCAAGCGCATCACTCGTCCCAGCGACGTTCTGTCCCTGGACCAGGAGATCGAGGCCATCGTGCTCAACATCTCTGTGGAAGAGCAGAAGATTTCCCTCGGTATCCGTCAGCTCGACGAGAACCCCTGGGATGCCATCGAGGTGCGTTTCCCCGTGGGTACCGTTATCTCCGGCGCTGTGCGTAACCTCACCCCCTACGGTGCTTTCGTGGCTCTCGAGGAAGGTATCGACGGTATGATTCACGTGTCCGACATGAGCTGGACCCGCAAGATCAACCACCCCTCCGAGGTGCTCAAGAAGGGCGACGTGGTGGAGGCTCGCGTGCTGAACATCGACAAGGAGAACCAGCGCGTATCCCTCGGTATCAAGCAGCTTGAGACCGACCCGTGGGAATCCATCGACTCCCGCTTCAAGGTGGGCGACCTCGTTTCCGGTACCGTGGCCAAGATTGCTTCCTTCGGTGCATTCGTGAACCTGGACGGCGACATCGACGGCCTCATCCACATCTCCCAGCTTTCCGAGGAGCACGTGGAGCGCGTGAAGGACGTCATCAAGGTGGGCGATGCCATCAAGGCCCGCGTCATCAAGGTCGACAAGGTGGAGCGCCGCATCGGTCTTTCCATCAAGGCTGTGAACTACGATCCCGAGCAGCTGCGTCGCGAGACCGCCGCCTTCGAGACCGTTCGCGCCGGCGACATGGTGGGTCTGGAGCAGGCTTTCAACCTGGCTGCCCTGCAGTCCGAGGAGTGGAGCCCCTCCCAGAACTAATCATCCGATTAGCACCTGATTACTTCAAAAACCGCTGCGGGCAACCGCAGCGGTTTTTTATTGACGCGCAGCGCTCTGTGGTGTATGCTGCCTGTGCGCATATGTCCCCCCTCCGCACTATAGATATTTTCGGTATTCCCTACGTGGCTTCCCATCTGGAGGAAGCCTGCGGCGTTTGGACCGGGCTGGCGCAGCAGACTCGGCAGCCGCTGCTTTGTGCGCATTCGGATGTGCATGTGCTCACGCGGGTTCTGCATGAGTCTCAGGACTATGGCGCAGGGGTGCGCAGTTTTGATTTCATCTGCCCGGATGGCATGCCTATTGTCTGGCTCATGCGCCGCAAGGGTGTGGATGCGCACCGTCTTTACGGCCCGGATGTCATGGAGTGGATGTGGAAGCTGGGCCGGGAGGCCGGGCTGAAGCATTTTCTGCTGGGCGGAACCGAGGAAGCCTGCGAACGCCTGACCGCGAATCTGCAGCAGCGGTATCCCGGTGCTCAGGTCGTGGGGCATTATTGCCCGCCTATGCCCCCCTGGCCGCAGGGAGAGGATGACCGCATGCTCGAAGCTATCCGCAGAAGTGGGGCGCATTGTGTGTGGGTCGGCCTCGGTTGCCCGCGGCAGGAAAGGTGGCTTTTTGAGCATCGTGCCCAGCTTCCCCCGGCGCTGTATTTCGGCGTAGGAGCGGCGTTCAATTTTCATGCCGGCCTGGTGCAGCAGGCTCCCGCCTGGGTACGCGCGCATGGCCTGGAGTGGCTTTACCGCCTGTGCAGAGAACCCCGGCGGCTTTTCAAGCGCTATCTGGTGCACAATACCCGTTTTCTCTGGTACTGCCTGACCAGGCATATCTGAAGCCGTCTGAGCAGAGCCTGTGGTCGGAGCCCGGGCGTTTCCTCTCGCTGATATAAAGCGAGTTTTTCATGCGTCGATTCGTGGTGTAAAGCCCGGCAGATGCGCCCTTTTCTTATGCGGACGCATTACTTGCTTGCCATTCCGGTGTGACCTGCTATACAATGACGTGCACCAGGCTATGAGCAGTACATTACGAGACCAGCTTTTCGATGAAATTCTGCAGGCACGCCAGCGCGTGTATGCGGTAGGTAGTACCACCCCTCTGCAGGAGCTTGTGCTCCCCGGGATTGGTGTCACCGTGTTTGCGAAGCGCGAGGACCTGGGCCCGATTAAGGCGTACAAGTGGCGCGGGGCGTACAACTGCATGGCCAAGCTCACCCCGGAGCAGCGGGCCGGTGGCGTGGTGGCGGCTTCTGCCGGCAACCACGGGCAGGGTGTGGCTCTGGCCGCACGCCGTCTGGGCTGCAAGGCGCATATCTTCATGCCGCGCTCTACCCCTGAAGTAAAGCAGAACGCCGTGCGCATGCATGGCGGCGAGCAGGTGGAAATCGTGCTCGTGGGCGACTCGTACGATGCCGCCTCCGCCGCAGCTCACGAGTTTGCTGATTCGAATAACCTCACCTTCGTTCACCCCTACGACCACCTGTATACCATGGGCGGGCAGGGCACACTGGCAGATGAAGTGGTGATGAGCGGGCAGGGCCCCTTCGACCGCGTGTACCTCCAGATTGGCGGTGGTGGTCTTGCCGCGGCCTGTGCCTGCTGGTTCAAGAAATTCTGGCCTGATTGCAAGTGCATCGGCGTGGAAGGCGTGAATCAGGCCTCTATGAAACTGGCCGTGGAAAGCGGAGAGCGCAGGACCCTCCCCTATGTGGACGTGTTCTGCGACGGCACCGCGGTGCGCACCGCCGGTGAGCTCACCTACCAGCTCTGCCGCGAACTGCTGGACGGCTTCGTCACCATCACCAACCAGGAGGTGTGCAAGGCCATCCGCTCACTGTGGAACGGCCTGCGCGTCATTACCGAGCCATCCGGTGCCATGGGGCTCGCTGCTCTGCTGCAGGACTGGCAGAACGGCAACATCAAGCCCGGTGAAAAGTGCCTCGTGGTGCTCTCCGGCGCGAATATGGATTTCACCCAGATGGGGGTGGTCGCCAGCAATGCCGGCGTGCAGGACAGCCAGCGCCACGAGCGTTTCCTGCAGATTCCCATGGAAACCAAGCGCGGCCAGGTGCTCAAGTATCTGGAAAGCATTCCCCCCGGCGTGCAGCTTACCGATGTGCAGTATGGCCGCCTGGCCGGCAATATCCAGCAGCCCGTGTTCGGCGTGCTGGCCACGGATGCCCAGTTTGCCGAAATCGACCGGGCACTGGCAGAGAAAGGACTTGCTGCGCGCGATGTGACCAATGCCGATGACGTCCGCTTCCGCATGATTTCCTATGACCGCGAGCGACTGAAACACCCCGTGTTCTTCGTCATCGAGTTCCCGGAGCGTCCCGGTGCATTCTCCGAATTCATGCGCATGGTCGGGCAGTATGCTCACCTCTGTTATTTCAATTACCGCTATTCCGGCGAGCAGGTGGGCCGCGCCCTCGTAGGCCTGGAGTTTGAAACCGTGGCCGATCGCGATGCCTGCCGGGAAGCTGCCGCCAAGCTGCTCGGCACCACCATTCAGGGGCTGCACGAGCTGCCGGATGAAGTGCGCCGCCGCGTGCTCGACCGCATGTCCCCCATGGAGCGCTGATTCCCCATGATTCTGGCTTCCCAGTCACCGCGGCGTCGCGAACTGCTTACCCGCGAAGGAGTGGAGTTCCGCGTCATTGTGCGCGATACGGATGAGGTGCACGATGCCTCCCTCCCTCCGCAGGAACTCTGCGCCATCAACGCCGCAGCCAAGGCCGCCGTTGTCGCGCAGGAATTCCCGGAGGAAATCGTCATCGGGGCAGATACCCTCGTGTTCATCGACGGCGAGCCCCTCGGCAAGCCTGCAGATGAAGCTGCCGCCATGGCCATGCTGCGCCGTCTGCAGGGCCGCACCCATAGCGTCTGCACCGCCGTGGCCGTGTTCATGCCCGGCGGCGGGCGCCGCGATTTCGCCGAAATCAGCCGCGTGACCTTCCGCCCGCTGGATGACGCCGCTATCCGCCACTACATGAGCCTTGTTCATGTCTACGACAAGGCCGGTGCCTATGCCATCCAGGAACACGGTGAGCTCATCATCGAAAGTTTTGAAGGCGACCTCGACAACGTCATCGGCCTCCCCGTCACCCGTCTTCTGCAGGTGCTGAGCTGAAGCAGATTGGCAATGGGGGGGCAGCTGATAAATGCGGCCCGATTTATCGAGATACGTTGACTTATCAGAATTTCCCGATGGTCGTTGCTCTGCAGAACACCCCGCTATCCGGAAGAGGAGAGCGGGGTGCTGAGGTTAAACGGGGTGTCCTTGGTGGACGGTAAATCAGCGTTTGCCGTATCGGCGTTCGCGACGGGCGTATTCTGCCAGGGCTTCTTCGAATTCCTTGCGCCCGAAATCGGGCCAGAGCACATCTGTCACAAACAATTCTGAGTAGCTTATCTGCCAGAGCAGGTAGTTCGAGATGCGCATCTCGCCGCTGGTGCGGATGAGGAGGTCGGGGTCAGGCATGCCGGCGGTGTAAAGCTGGCCCGCAAGCATCTCCGGGGTGATATCCTGGGGCTGCAGGGTACCAGCCTGCACCTGTTCGGCCAGTTTCCGGGCGGCGCAGGTGATTTCCTGCCGGGAGCCGTAGGAGAGCGCCAGCACAAGGTTCAGGGCCGTGTTGTCCCTGGTGGCATCCATGCTGGCCTGGAGCTGCTGGCGGCAGTTTTCGGGGAGCATGTGGAGCTCGCCTATGGCGTGCAGACGCACGTTCTTCTCCATCATCTCCGGGGTGCGTTCCTTCAGGTATTTATCCAGCAGGTGCATGAGGGCGCTCACTTCCAGTCTGGAGCGTCCCCAGTTCTCAGTGGAGAAGGCGTAGAGGGTGAGCCATTTCACACCGTGCTCCAGACACAAATCAAGCGCACGCTGCACGGAGCGGCCACCTTCCTCGTGCCCCTTGGCGCGGAGAATGCCTTTCTGCTTGGCCCAGCGGCCATTGCCATCCATGATGATGGCGATATGCTGCGGAATTTCGCTCATGTGCGGGCGGAATTACAGCTCGTATTCGCCATATTCGGCCAGAATGGCTTCGACTCGTGCCACGTCCTCGGGGGAATCCACACCGCTGGTGGTCTTGCGGCCGCGGTAGTTCACCTCCACCATCTTGACGCGGAGCCCGTTGTAGAGGAAGCGCATCTGCTCCAGCCCCTCCACGCAGCCTTTCTCATAGTCGCCTTCAGGCAGCTCGAAGTAGTTCTTGAGCGCGCTGTAGGTGTAGGCATAGAGACCTACGTGGCGGCGCACCGGGCTCTTGGGCATGGTCTCGCGGGCTTTTTCGGGCTTGCGGATGGCGGGAATGGTGCTCTTCGAGAAGGCGAGGGCGTACCCGTTCTTGTCCACCAGCACGGTGGTACCGCTGTAGGGAGTGGTCTTCTTGGATTCCACAAGGCGGTCGTACTCAGCCCAATCCAGGTGGATGCAGGGGGTGAACACATCCGCCGGGCAGGCCTTCCATTCGTCAATAAGCTGCTGGATGACCCAGGGCGGGCAGAGCGGGTTGTCGCCCTGCAGGTTTACGATGAAATCCGGAGCCTCAGCCTGCTGGCTTACGGCATCCCAGCAGCGCTCTGTGCCGCTGCGGCAGGTTTCGGCGGTCATGACCACGGGCACCTCCACGCCCTGGCAGTACTCTACGATGCGCTGGTCATCGGTAGCGACCACATAGCTGCAGTTGTCGTTCTTGCGGCAGATGGAAGCGGCGATATCGGCCACTCGCTTAATCATTTCCACGCCGGCAATCTTCACCAGCGGCTTGCCGGGCAGGCGGGTGGAGGCATAGCGGGCGGGAATCACGATAAGAATAGACTGAGACATAACTGGATAAACAGGTGTTTCTATGCCAACTATACTAGCGCAAATGCCGGCACTTGTCACGAATAAAAGCATAATTTCCGGGCAGAGCACTGCTCTTTGCTTGACAAATTACCCTGTGAAAGCCTAATATAACTGCATGTTGAAGCATCTGGCCACTCTCTTTGTCGCAAGTACAGCCCTTTATGCCGCGGAGGCAGACCCCATGGCGGAGCCTTCTGCCCGCCTGCTGAGCGCTCTGGAGCAGGAAGTAACAGCGCTGGAGTCCATTCAGTCCGCAGCGGATGCGCCTGCGGTAGTGCAGGCCGTGCGCGAAAGTCTGCTGGCTCAGGAAGATTTGTTCTCTGTGGATGCCACGGAGCTCTGGCTCTATATCGACAACACTCCCGGCGTGAAACAGCCGCTGGTGGATGCTCTGGTACGCCTGGCGGTGCAGTTCGAGCGTCTGAAAGCCGCTGATTTCTTCGATAACGCTGAGCTGCGGACTCTGCTTTCACCGCAGGTGATTGAGGACGAAGGGGTCAGGAATGCCAGGAAGGAGAAGCTGCAGACGATTGACCACGACGAGGATTGAGAAATCCATCGTTCTTCTCGCGCAGGAGCTCCTGCACATGCTCCAGCTCGTGGTCCATGTATTCCGGCAGGTTATTGCGGTGGGCCTGCATGTTGCTGAACACTGTGTCGCGGTATTCGATGGCCGCGGCCTTGGATTCTTCTTCCGAACCATATTGTAAATCGGAAAAATAGCGGGTGATGATGCGACCGCAGCGCTGAATGCTTACGCGCCAGCCCTGAAAGTCGGTGTTCTCGTAGGTGTAGCGGGTCAGGTTTTTGTTTTTCATGGGGTATGCAGTGGTGTAGATGCTGCATGCTCCGCAACGATTCAATAACTTGTACCTAATACGTTAGCGTAAATCAGTAACGCATTGGCATAATTAAGCGTATCAGCTTTTTTTCGGTGACTGCCTGCTAAATCTTGTCGTCTTTCATAACAATCAGCGCAGGGCAGACCACACAAGTTTCTCCCGCCTGGTCAGGGGGCGCGCTGTTCCGGGCATGAGATGAGCATAAGTATCATGCGACAGTGGTCCGCCGAAACGGGGACTCTGCCGTGTATCCAGGTTCTGGCTGAACTCCAGCAGGTATTCCTCCAGCCGGCGTCTGATTTCATCGTGCCCGAAGAGCCCGAAAAGCGTGGCTCCTTCATGGTGCAGCTCCCGGGTGGTGGTGATGAAGGCGAGGGGTTCCGGCAGGTTGATGTACACCATAAGGTGTTCCCGGCAGATGCCGATGGTGTAAAGAGTATCGACGACGGGGGTGATTTCCCGGCACCCGATACCAGAGAAATAGAGGGTGAGCTTCTCATTCACCCGTACATTGACCGGAGTCCCTTCGTTGGAGCGGGCAATGGCCCGGCGTATAGTCTCGTAAAGGGCGGTGTCGCGGATATCGAGCAGCTCCAGCAGGTAGAAGGGGAAGGCGTAGGGATCCTGCTCTCCTATGTGTTTCAGACGGGCAATGAGCACCGCCTGCATCATTTCGGCGGTCTTACGGTAGAGCTCTACCCCCTGGTCAAAGGTTTCGCGTAGCAAGGCATTATTCACGCCCGTATTTTGCGCCCATTCCAAATGGGGTGGGGATTTTGGTCATTTATGCGACACGGAGGAGCCCTATTTCAATTCGAAAACAGTTCCCTTGTTCCATAAGAACTGGAAAATCGAGAGCCGTTTGTTAAAAAAATCACAAAAAACGACGATTTTTCTTGCCCCCCATTTGGAATGGTATGAGAACAGAGAGAGAAACAGACGCAGTGATTTTCCTGTTGAAGAAAAGCGGCTTACAGCTGTTGGATGCAGCCCGCCTGGTGCTGGAGCTGGTGGAAGGCTGTGGTGAGGGGAAGGCGAGCCCGGCGCGATGCCGGCGGGTGGTTCAGCTGGGAAGCGCGGCGTTGCAGCAGGAGGAGCAGAGTGTTTCCTTTGCTGAGGCAGTGGCATTCACCCGGCAGGCCAAACGGCACCGCGCGGCGAGGACTCAGGCAGATATCGCCTATTATATGCGGCGGCTCATGCGGGCGGTTCCCTGGCTGGGGGCGCGGATGCTGCGCTCGTTGTCACCGCAGGACTGCCGCTGCGCGCTGCAGAAAGCCTATCCCACCCCGAGCCAGCATCAGAAGGCGCGTGCTATCTTGAGCGGGGTGTTCAGCGTGGGCACCAGGCAGGGGTGGTGCAGTGAGAATCCTGTGCGGTTGGTGGATGCGCCCGCGGTGCAGGAAAAGGAAATTAAACCGCTGAGCCTGCCGGAAGTGCAGCAGCTGGTGCAGGTGGCGAAGCGCAAGCCGCACCGTGCAGCGCTGCCTGCGCTGGGGCTCATGCTGCACGCCGGTGTGCGCCCGCAGGAGGTGGTGCGGCTGCGCTGGCAGGATATTGACCTGGAGGAGAGGGAAATCTGCCTGGCTCCGCACCACAGCAAGACCGGCGGGGCAAGGCGTATCCCGATTTCGCCGCCGCTGCTGCAGCTGCTGCGCCGCCACCGCAGCAGTGGCCGGATCTGCCCGCCGAACTGGCGCTACCGCTGGCGGCACCTGCGCCGGGAGGCCGGGTTTGCTGACTGGGTGCCCGATGTGCTGCGCCACACCTACGCGAGCTACTACGTGAAACAGCACCGCGATATGACAGGCCTGCAGCTGAGCATGGGGCACCGCGACCAGCGGCTCCTGATGTGCCGTTATATCAACCTTCGCGGCATCACCCGCAGCTCGGCTGCTGAATTCTGGAAATTGCAGATGTGAAGTTTCTGCCCCCGGCGAGCCTGGCTGACCGGGAGCTGCGGGGTCGCCACCGCCCCGGGTGAGGCTATCGCGTTTATCCCATTGGCGTTCCCTCGCTACTTCCGGCCTGCAATCCGGCGGATGAGGGCCGCAATCAGAAACGGGAAGGAGAAATAATCGATGAACAGCGGTAGTACCACCCAGTATCCCAGGTCGTATATGGGGTTGATATACAGGCCGAGCATACCAGTCAGCCCCCCGAAAAACGGTATGGAGGAGAAGCTCTGCTTGCGCATCATTCCCCTGTACCACGCGGTGATGACACCAGATGATACGTAGAGCAGCAGCAGAGAGAAAATGAGCTGTATGTAGTACATCTTACTCGCCGCCCGGCGGTTGGTATGATTCGAGGAAGGAATTGTATTTCTTTTCCAGCCCCAGCATGAGGGGTATCATGACTGCCAGAAAATCAGCGGCTGCATATTCGCCTCTCAGCTGCT
>JAZRBC010000112.1:0-3375 GCA_045634905.1 Akkermansia sp. | reverse complement strand
CTGCAGAGCAACACCATCTGCCAGGCATTCGAGGAGGCATTCGCCATTGAGCCCTCGTACATGGGCACTGTGCTTACCGTGATTACGCTCGCCATCATCTTCGGCGGCATCCAGAGCATTGCCCGCGTGAGCAGCGTCATTGTTCCGTTCATGGCACTCGGCTACATCATTCTCGCGCTCGTCGTCATCGCCATGAATATTACCGAGATTCCCGCCGTATTCTCCCTCATCATCTCCCACGCCTTCGGCTGGGAACAGGGGCTGGCCGGTGGTCTGGGTGCGGCGATTCAGCAGGGTATACGCCGCGGTCTGTACAGCAACGAGGCCGGCATGGGCTCTGCCCCCAACGTAGCCGCCACGGCCGATGTATCCCACCCGGTGAAGCAGGGCAAGGTACAGGCCATCAGCGTGTTCAGCGACACACTCATCATCTGCTCCTGCACCGCCTTCATCATTCTCGTGGGTGGCATTCCCGCCGGAAGCGATGCCAGCGGCATCAAGCTCACCCAGCAGGCGCTCTGCGCGCAGATCGGCCCCTGGGGCAATATCGCCGTGGCCGTGGCCATCTTCTTCTTTGCCTACAGCAGCGTGCTGGGCAACTATTACTACGGAGAGGCCAACGTGATGTACCTGAGCAAGAAACGCTGGGTGCTCACCACCTACCGCATTCTTGTGGCGTTCATGGTACTCTTCGGCTCCATAGCCAGCCTGCAGCTTGTGTGGAACATGGCTGATATGTTCATGGGACTCATGACCATCTGCAACCTCATCGCCATCGTCCTGCTGGGCAAATATGCCTTCCGCCTGCTGCAGGACTACCGCGAACAGAAGAGCAACGGTATCGTGGACCCCGTGTTCACCAAGGACAAGATGCCCGACATCGCCAAAGACCTCGATTGCTGGGATTAATCCCCTGCCCCACACCTTTACCCCGGAAGCCGCCTGAAATCAGGCGGCTTTTTTTCGTATGAACGGATGGAGCAAAAACGAGTGGGAACTTCTAAAAAGTCAGCGTATCTCGATAAATTGGGATTTGTGGATGTAGAATGTAGAAAGTAGAAAGTAGAATTTTGAATGTGCAAGTTTCCCGCGCCTACGGCGCGGCAGTATCAATGCGCGCTCCGCGCGCCTGACTACAATACTTCGTAATTCGCACCTCGTAATTCGTAATTCAAATTCCCATTTACAGCCGCCAGGCTCAGCGCAACAGCTCGTCAATGGCTTCCAGGCGGGTACTGCCGTACCAATCCTTATCGTGCAGGCTGCGGCGGGTCTGAATCAGAGCCTCCGTAGTATTCTCAAGCAACTGAGCTGCCCATTGGCTGGCTGTATCCATGCCGGCACTTATTGCCGCACGGTGGTAGCGGGTCTGCTGCGTCGTACTCCAGAGTGGCAGCAAATCCTGCAGGCGGGCGGCGGCGGCATCTGCGCTGCGGGCATCGCGCACCGTACGCAGAATATCATTTGCCTGTCGCAGCACGGTGGTCATGGTCATGATATCGCCCAGCACCTGCGGCAGCGGGGTCGGCTGGCCGGGCACCAGGTCAAACATACCGCCCACGGGCAGCTGCATCATGTAATTCATGAGTTCCAGCTGCGGCAGATTCAGATTTTCTGCCAGAAGGCGCATCTGCAGAGTATCAACTGCATAGGTTTCTGCTACCAGCAGGCGCAGCGCCCGCTCTGCAGCATATTCCTGGCGGCGGCTCAACTCACCGCTCGCCAACAGCTCCAGCTGGCGACAGAACGCCGCCGGAGCCCCCCACTGGCGGGCCCTTTCTGCCGTGGCCGCATTGGTTTCTGCGAATATCCGCCCGCGATTCGACTTGGCCAGAACGGTGCGGAAGAGCAGCGCACGCTTCATGGCGGCGCGCTCAAGCTCATAGCGATACCCCACGCGCCGGGCTTCCTCCCGCGTGGGTACCTGCGGCAGATTGCTCTGCAGAATAGTGGCCTGCGGCTCCTCGCCCAGCAGCGCGGCCAGCTCATGCTGAGAGGGAGCTTCCCAGGCCATAAGCGGCAGGGAATGCAGCGTGAGCAGAGCTGGCAGCAGGCGCAGGTGCATCAGGCAAATTCGCCCATGTAGAACTTCTTCTTACCGCGGCGGATAATGACGATACCGCCCTCCAGCGCGCTCTCGGGAGTAAGCTGCCAGGTGGCATCCTTCACGATTTCACCGTTGATGGAGATAGCGCCGTTGCCGATGAACTCGCGGGCTTCGCGCTTGGAGCTGCACACCTTGGCAGCTACCAGGGCATCGGCCAGGGGGCCGGCGGTCAGCGTGACCTGGGGCACATTCTTCATGCCGCTCTTGATATCGCGGGCAGAAAGGCTCTTGAAATCACCGGCGAAAAGCTTCTCGCTCACCTCTACAGCGTGGTCGAACTCTTCTGCGCCGTGCAGGTCGGTGATGATTTCGCGGGCCAGCGCCTTCTGGGCAATGCGCTGCTCGGGGTGCTCGTTGTGGCGGGCCTCAATCTCCATGATTTCCTCGGGGCTCAGGAAGGTAAGGCGCTTGAGGTAGGTGATGACGCAGGCGTCATCGCTGTTGAGCAGGAACTGGTACAGCTCGTAGGAGGAAGTCTTGGTCTTATCCAGCCAGAGGGCGTTACCCTCGCTCTTGCCGAACTTGTTGCCCTGGGCATCCGTCACCAGCGGCATGGTGAGGGCATACACCTCATCGCCCGTGGTCTTGCGGATAAGCTCGATACCTGTGGTGATATTGCCCCACTGGTCGCTGCCGGCCACCTGCAGATCCACACCGCGCGTCTCGTGCAGGTGCTTGAAGTCAATGGCCTGAATAAGCATGTAGGAGAACTCGGCGTAGGAGATACCGCTTTCCATCTGGCGGCGCACATGATCCTTGGTGAGCATGTAGCCTACGTTGATGTACTTGCCGTAATCGCGGAAGAAGTCGATGACGTTCATGCCGTTAATCCAGTCGTAGTTATTCACGACCTCGAAGCCGAACACCTTCTCCACCTGGGCGCGCAGGGCATCGTAGTTGCGGAACACCTCCTCCTTCTGCTTCAGCTCGCGCTCCACCGTGCCACGGGGGTCGCCGATAAGACCGGTAGCCAGCCCCACCAGCAGAATCGGGTGGTGGCCATGCTCCTTCATGCGGCGGGTGATGAGGAAGCTGGAATAGTGCCCCAGGTGCAGGCTGTCGGCCGTCGGGTCGGTGCCGATATAGAAAGTGAGGCCGCCCTTGTTGAGCTTCTCAATGAGATCCGGGCTGGAAATCTGATTCACCAGCCCGCGCCATTCCAGTTCTTCGTAAAAAGTCATGCGTGGTGGGGTTCTGCTGTTCGGAGCGCAGATGATACCACGCGCACGCGTGTGTGTCAATGCGAAAGCCTGTGTTGACAAGCTCTC
>JAZRBC010000111.1:0-1652 GCA_045634905.1 Akkermansia sp. | reverse complement strand
TCTTGCGACCTTCGTGCGAGGCGGTGATATCCAGGAAGACGAGTTCATCTGCCCCCTGCTCGCTGTAGGCCTTGCCAAGCTCCACGGGGTCGCCGGCATCGCGAAGATTCACGAAGTTGATACCTTTGACGGTACGGCCATCCTTCACATCCAGACAGGGAATGATACGCTTGGCGAGCATGATGAAATGATTAGTGATTAATTCCGGAAGATTGATGCGGCCTTCGTAGTAGGCCTTGCCGAAGACGACGGAGGGAATGCCGGCGGCATCGAGCGCGCGGATGTCCTCTGTGCAGCTCACACCGCCGCTGGCGATGAGACGGCAGCCGGGGTGCTTGGCCATGATTTCCTGATACAGCTCAGTGTTCGGGCCGCCCAGGGTGCCATCGCGCGAGATATCGGTGCAAAGCACGCGGGTGATGCCGTGGCTCATGTAGAAGCTCACGAATTCATCCAGGCTCATGCCGCCGTCCTCGCGCCAGCCCTTGATCATCACGCGGCCATTCAGCGCATCGGCCCCCACAATGAAGCGGTCGGGGCCGTATTTCTCTGCCCACTTGAGGAGACGCTGCGGGTCGGTGGCAGCCAGGCTGCCCACTGTCACCATGGCGGCCCCGTGGTCAAAAGCGGCCTGCAGGTCGCTCTCCTGCTTGATGCCACCGCCGAAATCCACCGTCATGCCCAGAGCGGTGATTTTCTTGAGCGTCTCCAGGTTCACAATGTGGTCTGCCTTGGCGCCATCGAGGTCCACCACATGCAGACGGCGCACGCCCATATCGTAGAAACGGCGGGCCACGTCCTCAGGATGCGGGTCATAGGTTTTCCGGGCAGCGTAGTCGCCCTTGGTCAGGCGCACACACTGGCCGCCGATGATGTCGATTGCGGGAATGAGCTCAATCATGGCAGAGGTGAATGAAATTGTGAAGGATGCGCAGCCCCACGTCGCCGCTCTTTTCGGGGTGGAACTGAGTGGTGTAGAAATTGCCACGTCGCAGGGCCGAGGCGTAGGTCACCCCGCCATAGGTAGTGCGGGCAATGGCCTCCGCGCAGTCGGGCACATAGAAACTATGCACGAAATACACGAAATCGCCCTCCTTCAGACCATCGAACAGCGGAGTCTGCAGATTCTCAATGGTATTCCAGCCAATCTGGGGGATTTTCACGCGTTGCTCCCCGCATACGGCAGGAAAACGCACTACCGGGCTTTCAAATACACCCAGACAGGGGGTATCGCCCTCCTCGGAATGGGCACAGAGCAGCTGCTGGCCGATGCAGATGCCCAGCACAGGCTGCTTCAGGTTGCGAATCACCTCGCCCAGGCCGCTTTCGCGCAGGTAGGCCATGGTGTTGGCCGCCTCTCCCTGCCCCGGGAAGATAACGCGGTCGGCGCTGGCCAGTTCAGCGGCATCATCCGTGACCACCGGCTCCACACCGATGCGATGGAGGGCATTGATGACCGAGCGGATATTGCCCGCATTGTATCTGACAACGGCTACTTTCATAACTTAAAGCGTTCCCTTGCTGGAAGGCAGCACCAGGTGGCGCACATCGCGCTGCACCGCAACGCGGATGGCGCGGGCCAGTGCCTTGAATGTGCCTTCAATCTTGTGGTGTTCGTTATCTCCCTCGGCCTTGATGCTGAGATTCATGAG
>JAZRBC010000110.1:0-13271 GCA_045634905.1 Akkermansia sp. | reverse complement strand
GAGAGGGGGAAGTGGCAATGCACTTCCCCCTCTCCCAAGTCGTGTCTTTGCATTGACCAAATTTTTGGTCAATGCCTCGCTTCAAAATCCGATTTCATAAAAATTCAGGTTTTAATGAATTCATAGTTGACTAATGTTCTGCCGCCCTACGGGCTCAAATTTCCGCTCGCCGTTGGCTCGCCAAAGTCCAATTTGACTGGCAGAATGAGTCAGCAAATCTGAAACAGACCCTGGCATCATTCCGGCCTGCAGCATCCGCAATGAATTCCGCCGCGTCAAATTACGTCCCGGCGGGGGAGCTGGTGATGCCTGTGCAGCGGGGACAGGCTTCCACACGGTGGCCGGGAGAGACCTCGACCATGGGGTAGCGCACAGTAAGTTCCTCGACCGGCACCCCCATACGCTGGCAGAAGCGGCAGCCCTTCACCTGGTCGCGGATAGCCGCCACATGGCCGGGGATGGAGGGAAGCAGGGTTTTGCGCGGGTAGTCGTGGCGGGGCATGGCAGCCAGCAGAGCCTTGGTGTAGGCATGAAGCGGATTAGCAAAAAGCTCTTCGACCGGGGCACTTTCCACGATGCGACCGGCGTACATGACGATAACACGGTTACAATGCTGGGCAATGACGCCGAGGTCATGCGTAATCAGCAGGGAGGAAGCCCCCAGGTCCTCGTGCAGCCCGCGCAGAAGGTCCAGAATCTGCTGCTGCACGGTGACATCGAGTGCGGTGGTAGGTTCATCGGCAATGATGAGCTCCGGGCGGCAGGCCAGCGCCATGGCAATGACCACACGCTGCCGCATACCACCGGAAAGCGAGCCGGGATACTGGTTGGCGCAGACGGCGGCGCTGGGAATGCGCACGCGATTCAGCAGGTTAATGGCCTCCACCCAGGCGGCTTCGGAACTCATATTGCGGTGCAGCATGAGAGTTTCGGCAATCTGGTCGCCGATGGTATGCACCGGGTTAAGCGCACTCATGGGCTCCTGGAAAATGAAGCCGGCACGCCCCCCTCGCAATTCGCGGAGGCGGCGTTGCGACATATTCACCACATCCTCACCATCGAACATGATTCTGCTGCCGGGCAGTATCTTGCCCGTAGGCTGGGGCAGCAGGCGCACCAGGCTCATGGCGGTCACGCTCTTGCCGCAACCACTCTCGCCCACAATACCCACACAACTGCCGCGAGGTACCACAAAACTGATATCATCCACCGCCAGAGAGAGGCCGCGTTCGGTCTCAAAGGCAACGGAAAGGTTATTCACTTCCAGCAGATTCGGGGATAAACTCATGGTGCAGCGGTGGGTTCGGGCGGCAGAGGAATTTCCAGATCAGAAGCAGGGAACACTTCACTGGTGTTACGGGCCTTGAGCGTTTCTTCCTTCACCTTGGCATCAATCCAGTACAGGTGGCTGTCCAGCGGGTCGTAGTAGCGGGGCGGGCAGAAACGGCAGTCGGGCTCGTCGGGCCAGCGTACCCAGCGCCACTGGGCAAAGCGCCAGTACGAAGTAGTCCACCCGGGCACCCAGGCCAGAGTGGCCGCAATAAGCTGCTGCGCATGATGATGCGCTGCCGCAGCCTCGGCCTCGGTCGTAGCGGCCTTGCAAGCCAGGATGGCGCGGTCAAGCGAGGGGGAATTCGTGGCGGTGATATTGGTGGTACCGGCCATGGGGGTACCATCTGCATTGAACGCGTAGGCCGAATCAAAGAAAGGCGCGGGATCCGGCAGCGGCGGCGAGAAGCCCCAGGAGAATATGGCGGCTTCATACTTCTTGGACATCACGCGTGAATAGTGCACGGTATCATCCACCTGGTCCACGCGCAGGTCAAGGCCGCAGCGGGCTGCCTCCTCACGCAGGATATTCATGCAGTTCGTATAAAGCGGGTCAATGCGGCTGCTCACCACCACCTGCAGCCGGGTACCATCCGGCTTGGTCAGGATGCCATCCGGGCCTTCCACGGTGTATCCGGCGCGGGCAAAGCATTCGCGGGCGCGGGAGGGCGAGAACGGCAGCGCCTTGATGCTCTCATCGCTATACTCCCCGAAGCCGGAGAAGTAGGAACCCAGCCGCGTATAGTCACCGCGGAACACCAGGTCCAGCACTTTCTGTATGTTGAGCGCATGGTGGAACCCGCGCCGCATCACTTTCTCATTAAACGGCGGCTGAGAGCAGTTCAGATGCAAGCCGAAACAATTTCTGGGCCAGATATTGCTGAAATGCACACGCTGAATGAGCCCGCGGTGCACGGGGTCGATTTCCAGTCCCTCGTACCACACATCGGCCTCCCGGGCGTTGAAGATATCCAGCTCACCCAGGCGGAAGAGCTCGCGCATCTTTGTATTTTCCGAGACAAATTGGTAGACGATATGGTCCACATTGCAGGAATAACGCGTGTAGCGGCGGTTGGCAGCCCACCAGTCGGGCACCCGGATGAGGCTCACCTGACGCCCCATGATGACATCGTACGGATTCACGGTGTAGCCACCGGTGGTAGGAGCCACGCGCCAGAGATAACGAGTGGGATAATCCGGGCCGAACTCAGCGTAGAACGAGGTGCAGCTGGGCGGCAGTGAGGCAAAATAGGGAGCAAATGGTCGCGCTGCCGCCAGAGTGACAGCCAGATACTGGTTGCCATAGACCGCAATACGCGAGAAATTTCCCATGTAGTACTCGTTGTAGAAAGGCTCGCGGCTGTACGGTGAAGTTCTCACAAAAAGCGAGGTAATGAAATCGCGCGTAGTCAGGCGGGCCCCGGAGGAGAAGCGGGCGGCTTCATCAATATGGAAATATACGGTACGACCATCGCGGGAAACCGCCCAGCGGTCTGCCGTACCGGGAATGAGCTTGCCGGTGCCCGGATGCAGACGGATGAGCGGCAGGTCTATATCATCGTAGATATAGCGACGGAACGCATTGTTGCTGTTCGGGCCGAACACCCGGAATGTGCTGGGGAACGAACGCTGAATGGCCAGGCGCAGGGTGCCTCCCTTCTCTGCCCTGGGGCTGCCGAGTTCGGGCTGGTCCTGTCCATCGTGCCATTCCAGATCCTCCGGTAGCTGGTTTTCGCGAAGGAACACGAGATAATCCCCCTCATTCCGGCGGCGGCTGAGGTTCATGAGGTTCGGCCAGGTATTCAGAAAACGGAGACGCGCGCGCTGCTGGCGGGCGCTGCCGGGAGCAGAGGTCAGGTACTGCACCATGGCGCTTTCACACACCTGCCGGCTTTCCTCCAGCTTCCGTTCCACATAGTCACGAACCTGAGCATTCCAACGCTCCGGGAAGCCCTGAAAACCGGGCGGCATCGTCCAGCGTCTGGTGTACATGGGCACATCGGCATCTTCCGCAAAGCCCGGGGGCAGAGTCAGGTCCGTGGGGTGATGCCAGGTCAGCCCGCGGGTTCCCGAATCATCTTCACACCCGGTGAACAGAAAAAGCCCGGCCACCACAGCCAGAGACAGCTGCACCACACGGGTAAATCTGGAAAATCTGAACATCTTGCCCATATTATTCGTAATAGGAGTGACGCCGCGGGTCGGATGCCTCGCGCACGGCCTCGCCGATGAAAGTGACGATGAGCAGCGTGCCCACCAGCGCCAGGAATGCACTGGACACTACCCAGGGAGAGGAAAGTTTAGACAAACCATCGTTCAGCAGGCGCCCCCAGCTGGCGTAGGTCTCGGGGAGCCCGAAGCCCAGATAGTCCAGCGAGGCAAGCGAAAGAATGACCCCGGCCACACTGAAAGGCATGAGCGTAACCACAATGCCGCGCAGGTTCGGCAGGATATGGCGCAGCAGAATATGCGTAGTGCCCGCGCCCATGACCTTGGCTGCCGCCACATACTCGCGGGTCTTTTCCTTCATGGTGGCGGTACGCACCAGATAAGTCATGTGCATCCACCCGAACATGGCCAGCAGACTGAGAATAAGGAACAAACCGCGTAAATCCAACGGCACCAGGTCCGACACAATCATGACCACAAACAGGAAAGGCAATTGGGAAAGAATCTCAATGAACCGCTGGGTAACCAGGTCAAAGCGCCCGCCGAAATACCCCATGAGCATGCCCAGCGTAAGCCCGATTGCATAGATAACCGGCAGATAAAGCAGCGCCGCCTTGATATTCACCTGCAGACCGCCATACAGATAAGCCAGGATATCAGCCCCCTGGCTGTTGGTACCCAGCAGGTGGCCCCCCGTGAGCGGGGGCGCGGGGTGGTAATACACCTTGCGCTCGCTTTCTGCCGGGGTCAGGGTGAGGAACCGCTCCAGGCCCACAGAGCTGTGGTAGCGCTCCTCCAGCAATTTACCAGTCTCGTATGTGGCAGAATACACCTCTGTGCGGTTGGGTAACCAGCCCTGCACATGGCCATCGGGCACGCCCTGGCGGTAACGCTGGCGCAAATGCAGCTGGCCATTCTTGTACATACGGCAGGCCAGGCCATTATACAGCGTCTCGCCGTCCTCATCGTAGAGCAGACCATCGCGCCACACGAGGGGTTCCGACGGGAATTCGGCAGCATCCATCGTCGGGTCATATGGCACCAGAGGCATGATGACCAGAGACGGCGCACCGGGCTCGCCGGAGCGTTTCTTGAGAGCACGGTAATCAGCCTCCGCCTTACCGGCAGCCCCCTTCACCCCGAAGGTGGAGCCGGGCAGCACAGCACGCGTCAAAGCCGGGCTGTACCAGTTCCCCTCATAAGCCACAAACAGAGCACGGCTCCCCACCAGAAGCTGATCCAAAGCCGCCAGCAGCATGATGCCGCCGAATGCGATGAGAGACCAGTATCCGCGGCGGATTTTCCTGAACCGCTCCACGCGCTTGGCATACTCCGGAGGCAGGCGCAGGCTCGTGCTGCGGCGCAGCAGCAGGTACACCCCCGCCAGCAGCATGAGCAGCATGCAGACCCACCCGAACCAATGCACCGCCCCGTCATCCGCCAGCATGGGAGCCACTGCGGCATCGCAACGCAGCAGCGGCACCTCGCGGCTCACCGTAAACGGCCACGACAGCGTGGGCAGAAGCCAGCCCTGCAGCTCACCCAGTGAACCCAGCAGGGAGGCAAGTATCAGAATCAGCGCTATACGGTTCTTATTCATCATTCAAAACGCACGCGGGGGTCAACCAGAGCCACCAGCAGGTCGGAAAGCAGATTACCGATGATGATGAGCACCGAAGTGAGCAGCAGAGTACCCATGATAAGTGAATAGTCCTTATCCAGCAACGCCTGGAAACTCAGCATACCGAAGCCCTGGATATCGAACACTCGTTCAATGAGAATGGAGCCGCCCACCACAGTGCAGATAACGCTGCCGAATGTCGACACAATGGGGATAAGAGAATTACGGAACGCATGCCCCCACACCGCACGGCGGAATGACACCCCCTTGGACACCGCGGTGCGCACATAATCTGCCGCCAGGTGCTCCATAAGGTTGTTCTTCATCATCATGGTAGTCACGGCAAAAGTGGAAACCACATAGCAGGTGAGCGGCAGCACGCTGTGCATGAACAAATCCGCAATCTGTTCCTTGAACGGCATCCATTCAAAGCCCGGACTCACCAGTCCGTACAGCGGGAACCACTCCAGGCGAGCCCCCAGATACACCAGCATCACGGCACCCAGTGCGAACCCCGGCACGGCGTACCCCATGAAAATCAGCACACTGCTCCAGCTGTCAAACGCACTCCGGTGCCACAGCGCCTTGAACACCCCCAGCGGCACGCTCACCACATAGGTAATCAATGCCCCCAGCAGACCGAAATAGAGGGAAACAGGCAGGCGGTCCAGCATCATATCCATGACGGGTTCGCTGTATTTATACGATAATCCCAGATTCCCCTGCAGCACGCCCTGAAAAGCACGTCTGCTGGCTACCGCCCGCCAGCGGCGGCAGGCCGGAGTCTCTGCCAGGCGGGCAATTTCAGCCTCGTCCGTGATGTTCTGCCGCCAAGCCAGACGGCGGGCCCGGTTTGCGGGCGATTCCAGGCGCACTTCCCAGCCTTCCTTCTGCATCCACTCCGGAGCCAGGTACTGCGGGACATCGCCCTCACGCGTCACCTCCAGCGCAGCAGCATTTCCGCTGGCGGAGGCAATGGTGATGGTGGCCATTCCCTCATCGTTGAACTCAGACTTGGCAATCTCCACCTCATGCGGCAGCAGCCCAAGCCACTGCAGATAGGCTTTCCAGATAGGTTCCTGGAGGTTGAAAAGCTCTTCCAGACGTTCAAGTTCATCATTGCCGGGGCGGGTTCCCGCCTGCCCCACAGCCTTTTCCCCCACCAGCGCACCTATGGCCTGCTCCTGCAACATGCGCTCCACCGGACCACCCGGCACCAGGCGGGTCAGAAAAAACACCACCATCGTGATACCTACCAGAGTGATAGGCATCAGCAGCAGTCGCCTGAGTATGTAATATCGCATGTAACTCGGCCATTCTACTCCTTTCGCGCACGCGTTGCAAGGATTCATTCTGCCCTGCCAACAAAAAATTACCAGCCGATTCAACAGAACAAAAAGGGCGACCTGCTTGCAGGCCACCCCTTACCTCTCATACGAAACTGTGAGTACCCCCTCGCGGACTCGAACCGCGGACAAATTGATTAAGAGTCAACTGCTCTACCAACTGAGCTAAGGAGGCTTTTGCATCACCCGGCTGCTCACAGACTGATACCCCCTCGCGGACTCGAACCGCGGACAAATTGATTAAGAGTCAACTGCTCTACCAACTGAGCTAAGGAGGCACTTTGTCTGTGAGCACCCTGCATCTGGTGTTTCTCTAGGGAGAAGCCGCTGGTCAGATTTGAACTGACGACCCACGCATTACGAATGCGTTGCTCTACCCCTGAGCTACAGCGGCAGATGCTGTGTGCGGCGGCAGCTTACCACACGAATAATGCTAATGCAAGCCTTTTTTTAGAAAAATATGATTTTTTTGGTTATTTTTCTGCAGGGTGCCACTTTAGGGTTGAAATTTACCACGAGCCATAATAGAATACGCGCGCTATGACATACGAAGTTTTCGAAACCAAGGAAGCCGCCGCCAAGACGCTGGCTGCTGAAGTAGCCGAACTCATCCGCAGCCGCGCCGCCGAAGGCAAGGGTGTGGTGCTGGGTCTGGCCACGGGTGCTACTCCGCTCCCCTTCTATGCTGAGCTCATCCGCCTGCACAAGGAAGAGGGTCTTTCCTTCAAGAACGTGACAACCTTCAACCTGGATGAATACACCGGCCTGCCCCACGACCACGTGGAGTCCTACTGGTACTTCATGCACACCAACCTCTTCAACCACATCGACATCCCCGCCGAGAACATCAACCTGCCCTGCGGCACCCTGGCTCCCGAGGAAATCCCCGCCCACTGCGCTGCCTATGAGCAGAAGATCAAGGACTGCGGTGGTCTCGACCTCCAGATTCTGGGCATCGGCCGCACCGGCCACATCGGTTTCAACGAACCCGGCTCCGATGACACCACCATCACCCGCCAGGTCCACCTGGATGACCTGACCAAGACCGACGCCGCTCCCGCTTTCGGTGGTTTCGAGAACGTGCCCTGCACCGCCATCACCATGGGCGTGGCCACCATCATGGGTGCCAAGAAGGTGCGTCTCATGGCCTGGGGCGAGAAGAAGGCTTCCATCGTGAACAAGGCCATCAACGGCCCCGTGACCATCGATGTTGCCGCTTCCTACCTGCAGAAGCATGCCGATGCCAAGTACTTCCTTGACACCCCGGCCGCTGCAGAGCTGTAAAAACTACGGTATTTCACCATTCATGAGAGGGCCGGGTGCACCCCGGCCCTCCGTTTTTCCCAGGCGCATGCATCTCTACATCCACGTTCCCTTCTGCCACCGCATCTGCCCGTACTGTGCTTTTTTCAAGCACACCCCGGGGCGAAGCGATATCCGCGGCTATGCTCTGGCCGTAGGAGCAGAAGCGCGGCTGCGCCTGCCGCAGGGAAGTGCGCCACACACCATTTATTTCGGTGGCGGCACACCGAGCATGCTCTCACCCACGCATCTGGAACTGCTGGTAAACGGACTACGCGACTGGCTCGACCTGAGCCAGGTGCAGGAATGGAGCTTCGAGAGCAACCCCGCCACCTTCACCGCCGGAAAAGTGCAGCAGTGGCGGCAGCTGGGCATCAACCGTGTTTCGCTCGGCGTGCAGAGCTTCGACCCGGGCTTATTAAAACTTCTGGGGCGTGAACACAGCCCGGCAGATGTAGCCACCAGCGTGCAGCTCCTGCGCAACGCCGGGATTCCGCAGGTGAATATCGACCTCATGTTCTCTCTGCCGGGGCAGACCCTGCAGCAATGGGAGCATTCCCTGCGCAGCGCCATCGCACTGCAGCCGGACCACATCTCCACCTACAACCTCTCGTACGAGGAAGATACCGATTTCTTCCGCCACTACGGAGCCGGCGCCGGCGATGAAGAGACCGATGTAGCCATGTTCACCATGGCAGATGAACTACTGACCGCCGCCGGTTACCGGCACTACGAGATTTCCAACTACGCCCGCCCCGGGTGCGAATCGAAGCACAACCTCGCCTGCTGGCACGGCGAGGATTACTGCGGACTCGGTCCAGGTGCCGTGGGCACCATGAACGGCATCCGCTACTGCAATGCCGGGGATACCGCAGCCTACACCACCGCCCTGCAGAGTGGCACGCTTCCCCCCGGCAGCGCCGAAGAGCTGGACCCCGCCACCCGCCGCACCGAGCTGCTGGGGCTCCTGCTGCGCACTGATGAAGGACTGCCGTCCACCATGCTCCGCCCGCAGGATACCGCATTCACCGACATGCTGCAGAGCGAAAACCTGGCCACCATTTCTCCCGACGGCCGGCTCATCCTCACCCGCGAGGGGCGATTGGTGGCCGATGAAATCGCCGTGGGGCTGATATGAGGAACGGGCCGGAGGCGCACGGCTGTTTTTTCGCTCATCCTGACGGATAACGCAAAACACACTTGCACCAGCGCTGCATCTTGTGTAGAATGACCGGCATCATCATGCAGCGCATTTTCCCCATACTTGCACTTTCCCTTTTCCCCGCGGCCGCTCAGCAGAGCGCCGATGACCAGGCCTTTTCCTCCGCCATCAGAGAATTTCTGCCAGCCCCGGCTACGACCATGCCGGTGAAAAAGACCGAACTCACCTATACCCCGGACGCACCTCGGGCAGCCGATTCATCCCCCGAAGCTCACCCGGAGGCTTATGCCCGTTTTCTGGGCCACCTCGACCAGCAGCTCCAGGACAACACCTACGATTTCTGCATGGCGTTGCGCGAAATCCTCGAAGCTACCAATGATGAGTTTGCCGTGATGAGCTGGATGGAAAAGGCCGCCGCCGAAGGTAAACCCGTAGCCCTCCAGTACGTGGGCGACCGGCGGCTCACCCGCGTGGCTCGCAGCGAAATCCAGAGCCCGGCGATAAAAGCCGCCTATGAAATGGTACGCAAAGCAGCCGATGCCGGCTACGATGCCGCCAAAATCAACGTATGCATGTGCATGAAAATGGGAATCGGCACCGAAAAGAGTGAAGAAGGAGCCGATAAATACATGTTCGAGGCCTGCAGGAGCGGTAACATGATTCCCCGATTCAAATGGCTGCAGATGAATGGCCGCCTGAGCAGCTGGTCCGACCGGGAACGCCCGGAGGTAAAAGCCGAGATTGACCGCAACAACCACCACGTCATCTACTACCTCTCTAATCTGGCTCCGACCACCGTCGACCAGGTAACCATGCTCCGTCTGGCGGCAGAAAAAGGAAATCCGGAAGCGCTCTTTGCCCTCTCGGCGCTCAGCTCCCGCAATGCCCCGAAGGACAGCTTTGCGCTGCTGAAAGAAGCTGTGCGGCTGCACAGCTCAGATGCACTCTTTGCCCTGGGCTCCGCCATGACCGATGGAGACCCGGAAAGCCCTACACTCAAGGAAGCCGGAGTAGAGCACAATGATGCCGCAGGCCGCGCCTTCATCAAGCTCGCAGCCATGATGGACAACGTCTCTGCCGCCTTCTGGCTGGGCAGTGTGAATTACCACGGTAAATGCGGTTTCAGCGTGGATAAGGAACGCGCCTACCGTCACTTCGACCACGGGGCCAGCATCGGCAATGCCACCTGCGGCACTGCAGCCGGCATCATGCTGCTCCGCGGACTGGGCGTACCGCAGGACACCCGCAAGGGGCTGCATTATCTGAACGTCGCGGCCAATATGGGAGTGCCGCACGCTGTTATCCTGCTGGCCTATGCCCAGCACGAGGGGCTCGGTGTCCCGGCCGATACGAATGCGGCGCTCAAGCTGCTGCAGGAAGCCGCCGCACTAGGGCAGAAACGAGCCTATGTCTACATGGCCTACCTCACAGCCAGAGGGGGGAACAATGTGACCGCCGACCCGAAACAGGCAGAACGTTATGTGCGCATGGCCGCACTCGACCTCAAGGATGAAGCCAGAGCGCTCTACGACAAGCTCATGGCCGAGGGCTGGAACCCCGAGCCCTGATTTATCTACCATTTGCGTCACATCAGCAGAGACAGCTTGACTTGCCCCCCATGAGCCGCTAAAATGGCTACATGGAGCATCATTCGTACCCTGAGACCGGCCAGCTGCAGGCCTCCAACACAGCAGTTTTAGCTAAAGCCTTTCTGAACAAAGTATACCTCTGGATGGCGGGCTGCATGCTGCTCACCGCAGGTGTGGCAGCCTTCTGCGCGCAGGATCTGGCAACCATTCTGTGGGTGCAGGACAACCAGGGACTCATCGCCATCGGCACCATCGTCATGGTGGTCATCATGAGCTTTGGGACAAACCTGCTCTCCGCCGGGGCGCTCACCGTCCTGCTGCTGGCATTCGCCGGTATTCAGGGGCTGTTGTTCGGGCCGCTTCTTCTGGCATATAAACTGCCGGCCGTGACCAAAGCCTTTGCCTGCACAGCAGTCATGTTCGGTGCCATGTCCATCTACGGCGCCACCACCAAGCGCAACCTCGGCGCCTGGGGGCGCGGGCTGCTAATGATGCTCATCGGCCTCATTGTCGCCTCAATTATCAACATTTTCTGGGGCAACGGGGTTATGGATTTCATCATCTCCTGCGTGGGCATCGTCATTTTCTCCTGCTTCACCGCCTACCACACCCAGAGTCTGCTGGAACTTGGCACCTGCGAGGACGAGACGGTGCGCGCCAAGGGTGCTGTGATGGGAGCCCTCGCCCTGTATCTGGACTTCATCAACCTTTTCCTCATACTGCTGCGTTTCTTCGGCGGCCGCGATGAATAAAATCCTCAACGTCCCATCTCCAAACTCAAGCATGGAACATCTCACACAACTGGCCACTGAAGCCGCCACCTCCCTGCTGACCCCCCTGGGGTTCCAGTTCACCCTGCGTACCGAACCCTACGAAGACGGCATCACCCTCATGATTGACAGCCCGGATGCCCGGTTTCTCATCGGCGAAGAAGGTGACCGGCTCGATGACCTGCAATACATGGTAAACCGACTGGTGCAGGCCAGCTGGGCCGAGGCACCCCGTGTGCGGGTGGATTGCGATGAATACCGCGCCCGGGCAGAAGCCAAACTGCTGCGCCGAGCCAAATCGCGCGCCGAGCGGGTACTCAAAACCGGCACTCCCCTGCTCATGGAAAAGCTCAATGCTTACCAGCGCCGGCTGGTGCACAATTTCCTGGCCACCATCCCGGGCATTGCCACCCAGTCAGAAGAAACAGACTCGCGTTTCAAGCGAATCACCATCAGCCGCACCGGAGAAGCATGAACAAACTCCTCACCACCCTGCTGGCCGCCTGCGCGCTCCACGCCGCGGGTGAGGAATACACCGTCTATTTCCAGCAGGGAACAGATACTGCAGCCGTAGCCCGGCGACTCGCACCACTGCGGCAGGCAGACCCGCAGGCCGATTGCCGCTACGTAGTGCTGGTGGACGAAGCCACCACCCTGGCCGATGCCATCAACTCCGCCAACGCTATCCAGGCAGGCGTGACAGAGTTGCCCAGCCTGGTGATAGCCGATGCACAAGGAGCCTATGCCGTGATGCCCGTAGCCCAGGTAAGCACCGCCACGCTGGAAGTTGCCCGCCACGCCGCCACAGCGCCCGACCGCGACCAACTGGCGCGCAAGCGCAAATTCGAAGCGCAGCAGTACCTGCTTTTTGCCCGAATGTCGCTGGTCAGGCCGCTGGAGGGCGAGGCGCTGCAGCAGTGCATAGGCACCTGCCGCGCGCTCATGGAGCACCCCTTTGCCACTCCGGCAGATAAACAGCGGCTTGGTTTCCGCTGCCTCTATCCCCTGCTCATGCAGGAGTATACCACCATGTACCACGGTGCCCACACACCGGCCTCCGAAGCCAAGCTTCTGGAAGCCATCGCAGCGCTGGAAGCTGCCCGAGACCTCGACCGCAACACCCCCGACGGCAAACAGGCATTTGCCGAGCGCGAACGTCTCCGCACCGCCCGCCGCCAGGCCAGAACCCTGGAGTAGTTATCAGTGAATAGTGCATAGTGAATGGTAAAAATGAACAGCATGCACTTTTATACGGAGCACAACCAGCTTTCGTTGCGGGTTACCGAGGCAGGTAAACTGCAGTTCTGCTATCTGGGCCCCCGTCTGCTCTGCGCGGACGATGCACTGGCAGCCCCTGCTGCAGAGTGGCCGCTGGCGGCCACGGATTTTGACTCCCGCGGCCAGTGGGGTAACCACTCCGGCGAATACGCGCTGCACCTGCGCTATGCGGATGGCACCCAGGGCTGTGACCTGGTTCTGCTGCAGCATGAGCCCACCGGGAACGGCGCCGTTTTCACGCTAGGTGATACCCGCCACCCTGAGCTGGAGGTGCGGCTGCGGCTCTGCATCTACCCCGCAGAGGATACCATTACCCTGCAAGCCACTATTACCAACAAGGGGGAAGGAAGCATCACCCTGCTGCGGGCAGATTCCGCAGCCCTGCCCCTGCGCGCACAGGAATACCACCTGAGCAGCTTCCGCGGTGGCTGGAGCGGCGAAAACTACCAGCAGGAGCAGAGCATCGCCCGCGGCAACACCATCACCGCAGGCAGCACCACCGGCATCAAGACCGCACAGGAGGGCACACCCGGCTTCCTGCTCTCGCTCGGCGGACCGGCGCAAGAGGAAGGCCGCCCCTGCCTGCTGGGCGCGCTGGCCTGGAGCGGCAACTACGAGCTGAGTTTCAAACACAGCAGCTACGGCCACCTCTTTGCCCGCATGGGGCACGATTTTGCCCACAGCCCCTACACCCTGCCCGCAGGG
>JAZRBC010000109.1:0-3624 GCA_045634905.1 Akkermansia sp. | reverse complement strand
GCCCAGGCCGCCGGGTATGTGCAGGCAGAGCCGGGTGCGATTCCGTAACGTAATTCGATTCGATAACCATATATGGCTGAACATTATACGCAAGGCCGGCAGGGGCAGGGTGCCCGCCGCCGCCGTAATAACAAGGGCCGTCCCTATCGCCGCCGTATGCCGCGCGCGCAGGAGACTCCGGCTCCCAAGCCCTCGCTGCTGCAGCGCATTCTCGGATTCTTCGGCTTTGGCAAGAAGAAACAGAAGGAGGCTGACCGCAAGGATAACCGCAGGAACGACAAGCGCAAGCCCAAGGAAAATGTACGCGTGGCCAAGGGCCGCAGCAACCAGGGTGGAAATCCTGCTGCACGACAGGACAAGCGCCGCCGCCCTGCCTCTGTGGCTCCCACCCGCAACGCCCGTCTCTATGTAGGCAACCTTTCCTACGAGGCGACCGAGGCCGAGCTGGAGGACCTCTTCAAGGGCTTTGGCAATGTGCGCAGCGTGGAGATTATCTATAATCCCCGCACATATAAGAGCAAGGGCTATGCCTTTGTGGAGATGCAGATGCTCGATGATGCGAAACGAGCCGCCGAAGTGCTGCATGGCCAGCCCTTCATGGGGCGCGAACTGATGGTAAGCGCCGCCAGCGAGCGTCCTGAATCTGCGGATAAATCCGAACAGGACTCCCCGGCCGCTGCTGCTGAGGAGCCCGCCGCAGAAGTTCCTGCTGCCGATTCGGAGCAGGAATAAGCCCTGCTGCTGTAAAATTATTTACCGGGAGCGAGTGTCATTGCTGACATCCGCTCCCGGTTTTTTATGGGGAAGTGGGCGCTGGTGGTGCGGGGGCTCAGCGGCGGCGGTTGCGGCGGGCTCGTGCCTGCTGCAGCAGCGCTTCGGGGTCGCGGAAGTTGTCTTCAAGCGCCTTGATCATGTCGGCCTTCATGTGGTCGGGGTATGAATTCCGGGCTTCCTTCAGCACATAATCCCTGGCCTTGAGAATGTCATCCACACTGTCGGCATTGAGAATCATGATATTGAGACAGGGGAAGACGACCATGTCGCGTTTGCGCTCCATGATGCGTTCGAGGTTGAGCGGGTGGGCGCGCGCAATGAAGTCATCAAAGATTTTCGTCTGGCGCTGGTAGTCGCGGTGGCTGGAGTTGAGCTGAGCCATGAGCTCAAGCATCTGGGCATCGGCCTTGGCTTGTTCCTTGAGCCCGGTGGTATCTTCCGGGTCATAGTCGTGAATCTCCTTGCGCAGCGCGGCAGCCGCCAGATTGAAATTCTTGGGGAAGGTCTGGTAAACTTCCATGAGAGCCCTGGCCCGGTCCGTTCCCTGCAGCTTGCGGGCTTCTGCCAGCATCTGGCGGCGTGCGAGCGCTGTATCCAGCAGGGCAGTGGTGCCGGGCACATCGGGGCGGGCACCAACCCAGCCGCCCAGCATTTCGCCATCGGGGTTCAGGGTCACGAATGTGGGGAACCCGGTGGCCTCGTACCGGCGACACAGGTTGCGGCGCTTTTCGAGTTCGTCTTCGTCCACGTGCTTGCGGCGGGGTAAATCAATCTCCAGCAGCACAAACTTGTCCCTGGTATAGGCCAGGAACTCGGGCTTATCGAGCACATTGCGTTTCATGCGCATGCAGTAGCCGCACCAGTCTGAACCGGTGAAGTTGACCAGTATGGCTTTGTTCTCTGCTGCTGCGCGTGCGCAGGCTGCATCGAAATCAGTCATCCATTCAGAGCTGTAAGCCGGGGCGACCATCGCTGCCGTGGCAGCAACGCATAAAAAACGATGAATGTTCTGCATATGGGTATCACCTGTACCACGTGCCACGCGATTCTGCAAGCTAAAACTTGCATGGGAGGTGCATTTATGTCAATGCGCCTGTGTGAGGAGCCAGAGAAATCGCACATGTGTCCCAAAGATTTTGCGGCGCGATAAATTGGAAGTTGGCGGCATGAACTTCATCGGAGCACGGGACTTCAGTCCCGATTAAACTCTCCGTGATTTACGGGACTGAAGTCCCGTGCTCCGAAAACAACTTCCAATTTATCGCTCATTTGTTATAACCGGGGGGCATCTGATGAAACGTCATTCATTTATCAGCGGCCTCTGCAATCTTTGGGGCACACGTGGAGAAATCGGGACTTTGATTTCTTGCCAAAGCAGAGTCTGCGTGGTATGATACAGGCATGTACATTCAGGACCAGTTGCAGGAGATTAAGGCAAACATTGCAGCGGCAGAGCTGCGTGCCGGTCGCGAACCCGGCAGCGTGAAACTGCTGGCGGTGAGCAAGACTTTCCCGGTGGAAGACATTATGCAGGCCTATGACGATGGCCAGCGCCTTTTTGGCGAGAACCGCCTGCAGGAGGCCATGAGCAAGATTCCGGAAATGCCCGCTGATTGTGAGTGGCACCTCATTGGCCCGTTGCAGCGCAACAAGGTGCGCAAGGCGCTGGAGCAGGGCTTCGGGCTGCTTCAGGCGGTGGATTCGCTGCGCCTGGCCGAGACGGTGGCCCGTATTGCCGGTGAGATGGACTGCACAGCCCGCATTCTGCTGGAGGTGAATGTGTATGCAGAGGAGAGTAAGCATGGATTTACCCCCGCGGAGGTGCAGGAGTTGTGGCCTTCGCTCGTGGCGCTGCCGAACCTCGATATCTGCGGGCTCATGTGCATTCCTGCTCCCACGGAGGACCCGGAGGGCGCCCGCCCGGCGTTCCGTGCGCTTCGTTCTCTGGCGGAGACGCTGCGCTCCCGCGGTCCGCTGCCCCTGCCTGAGCTCTCCATGGGCATGAGTCATGACTACGCCGTGGCGGTAGAGGAAGGCGCCACCATTGTGCGCGTGGGGTCGGCTATCTTCGGCAGGCGTGACTATGGTCCTGCTGTGTGACCTGTTTTTTCAAGATGCGAAACCGCCTGCCACGGAAGCCCGGGCAGGCGGTTCGGTTTATGCTTGAACTGTTGAGTGGTTATCAGAACGCGGTGCCGATGCCGGCGGTGATGACGTGCTGGTTGAGATTGATGCCCAGTTCATCATGGATGAAGGTGCGGTTGAACTCATAACCCACCTTGACGTAGAGGCGTTCGCTGCAGAAAATCTTGATGCCTGCCCCCACGCCCATGGTGAAGCCGTTGAAGTTCTTATCCCATTTGTCACCCTTGAAGCTTGCTTCGTAGTTACCAGTAGCCCAGCCGGCTCTGACTCCCAGGTCGAGGTAGACAGAATCGGTGATACCGATGTTGATATCGTAGGCACCGGTGACGGGAATCATCCAGACATCCTGATTAATCTTCATGCCTTCGGTCTTGTAACTGTCGGAGCCGAATTCACCAGCAACGCTGATGCTGAACTGATGCCGCACGGCGCCGTTGCCATCATCATACAGGCTGAAACTGCCGCGGACACCCCAGGCATCGGGTGCATCGTCTTCGCCGATGGCATAGAGCCCTTCGACGTTGTACGAGGGCATCCAGTCAGAGGACTTCAGAGCACCTGCCTGATACGGAGGCAGAACATAACCCGCAGCAGAGGCCGAGCCGGCAAGTGCGGCGAGTACGGTAAGAACAGAAAGTACACGTTTCATAGCACTTTCCTTTATAGCACAGTTGCCGTATCATAGCAAGTTAGAACTCCCGTGAA
>JAZRBC010000108.1:0-2068 GCA_045634905.1 Akkermansia sp. | reverse complement strand
CCGCTCACTCAAAAACGAGCGTATGAGTAATAACTTAGCTGAAAGAGCTCTTCAATACCATGAGCAGCCGCGTCCCGGTAAGCTGGAAGTGCTGCCCTGCAAGTCCTGTTTCACCATCGATGACCTGACTCTGGCCTATTCTCCCGGCGTGGCCGTGCCTTGCATGGAGATTGCGAACGACACATCGGTGACAGGCCGTTACACCAACCGCGGTAACCTGGTGGGTGTTATCAGTAACGGTACTGCCGTGCTGGGCCTCGGCAACATCGGCGCCCACGCCTCCAAGCCTGTGATGGAGGGTAAAGGCCTCCTCTTCAAGATTTACGCCGACGTAGACGTTTTCGACATCGAGCTTGATATCAAGAAGCCCGAAACGCTGATTGAAGTCATCAAGACCATGGAACCCACCTTCGGTGCTATCAACCTGGAGGATATCAAGGCTCCTGAGTGCTTCGTGGTGGAGCAGCGCCTGCGCGAGGAAATGAACATCCCCGTGTTCCACGATGATCAGCACGGCACCGCCGTTATCTCCGGCGCCGCGCTGCTGAATGCCGCTCACCTTACCGGACGCCTGCTGCAGGATATGCGCTGTGTGGTCTGCGGTGCCGGTGCTGCCGGTATTGCCTGTGCCAAGTTCTACATGGCGCTGGGTATCCGCCGTGAAAATATCTTCATGTTCGACTCCAAGGGTCTCATTCACACCGGCCGTCTCGACCTGCATCCCACCAAGGCCATGTTTGCCCAGAGTGAGGACTGCACGCTGGAAGTCGCCCTGCAGGGTGCGGATATCTTCCTCGGCCTCTCCAAGAAGGGGCTCCTCAAGCCCGAGATGGTGAAGAGCATGGCTCCGAATCCCATCATCTTCGCCTGTGCCAACCCCGATCCCGAAATTACTTATGATGAAGCCAAGGCTGCCCGCCCGGACTGCATCATGGGCTCCGGTCGCAGCGACTGGCCGAACCAGGTGAACAATGTGAGCTGCTTCCCCTACATGTTCCGCGCCGCCCTCGATATGGAGGCTACCAGCATCAGCGAAGCCATGAAGATTGCCGCCGCCCGTGCTCTGGCAGACCTTGCCCGCCAGCCCGTGCCCGCCGAAGTGGTGGAGGCCAACGGTGGTGTGCCGCTGGAGTTCGGTCGCGACTATGTGATTCCGAAGCCCTTCGACCCGCGCATGATTGAGTACCTCTGCCCCGCCATTGCCGAGGCAGCCGTGCTTTCCGGCGTGGCTCGCCGCCCGCTCCCCGAGCGCGAGGCATACACAGCCGAGCTCAAGGCCCGCGTGGCCAAGGTGCACGAGCGCACCCACGCCCTGGTGGATAGCTACAAGGCTTAATCTCACCTGAGATGATGATTTTCCCATCCGGAGCGCAGAGGTTTCTCTGCGCTCCGTTTGTTTTGACGAGGGGCAGGAAGTTTTGACTTTGCCGACGTAAAAAAGAGCGTTTCTTGCAGGGGATACTGCGTTATTCTGGATGAAACCCAGTTTTCTGAAAAAATATTTTTTGCTCTAACCCGCACGAAAATATGTGAGTTAGGGCAGGGGGTGAAAAATAATGAACAAAAAATCTCAAAAATGAGCTTGACGTTTCGCCGTGGTTCTGGTAAGCTCTGCCCCGCACCCCGCTACGGGGTAGCCCGAAAGAGAAAGCGAATCAATGCTTACTACGGCCGGGCGAGGCAATTTTCCAAGTATGACTTTCCGAGGCGCCGAGGGTGGCAGAAATGCAGCTCACTGGCTTTAACAACCTGGCAGGCGGGGCGCCGGAGAGGATAAAGAGAGGGAAGGAAAAGGTCGTGACGCGTGCCGTGGCCTGCGCCGGGATGAGGTTCTCAGGAACTTCGGAGCGGGGTAACACGGCACTGTCAGAATTGGAATGAGCTAAATAAAAAGCCAATTCTGATGGTCCAGCAATTTCTTAAATTATATATTATGGAGAGTTTGATTCTGGCTCAGAACGAACGCTGGCGGCGTGGATAAGACATGCAAGTCGCACGGAGTGCCTTCGGGCACTGAGTGGCGCACGGGTGAGTAACACGTGAGTAACCTGCCTCCAAGACAGGGATA
>JAZRBC010000107.1:0-26002 GCA_045634905.1 Akkermansia sp. | reverse complement strand
ACAAAGCTCATCACCTTGAGACCGATGACGGGGAACACGCAAGGCATCAGGTTCAGAATGAGGCCACCCAGGAACAGAGAGAGGCAGAGCGCCACAATGCCCTCGGGCACACCGGCGGCTGCGGCCTGCGGGGCAGCTGCGGCGGCGAAATCGGTGCTTACGGCGCAGTGCTTATCGCCGAATACCAGCACACCTTTCAGCGCCGTCAGAGGCTTGCCCACCAGGGTTTCATCCTTCACGGGGTACATGGGGTCGCTGTTGTCATTGCGGGTGAGGCTCAGCGTGTAGCTGCCGTCTGCTCCCGGGGTCAGGGTCTGGGGAGCGGTGGGGGAAATGCTGTTGTCTGCCGAGAAGAAGTAGGCCGATTCCAGACCGGGTTCAGCGGTGAAGCTGAGACTCACGGTGTTGCCCTGCTGGCTGGCGCTCACAGTGCTGGCGGTGTCACCCAGGCCGATGACCTGCTGCTGCTCGTTGGCCCAAGCGGGGTTGGCTGCGGCATCACCGGCGGCGAGCTCCAGCGTGGTGGTCTGGGTCTCGGGGGCGTTGCAGCCTTCATCGGAGCAGGTCTGCGCTGTGGCAGAAAGGGTGAAGCTGGCCTGAGCCGGGGCATCGGCTGCGGGCGTCACCTCCCAGACAATCACGGGCTTCTCGTAGGTATAAGCCACGCCCAGCATGCCTTCATGCTTGTGCGGCACCTGCCAGTACGGGCCTTTTACGGTGAAGCCTGCGGGAGCGGTGAGCTCGGCGGTCATGGATTCACCCACCGTGCCCGGGTTTTCCCAGTAGGCATGCCAGGGGGACTGAATATCAGCCTTGAGCGCCACATAGAAGGGCTTACCGGCCTGATAACTCTGCACGCTGGCGGCGGAACTCACGCTCATGGTTGACGGGGCGTCAAAGCCACCCATCATCATGCCATCGAACTGGGCCAGTGCCTGGCCACAGCACAACGCAAGCGAAACGGCAATGCTGCGAATGAGATTCATGTGTGTATTCTACCACACACCAGCGACCTGCTGCAAGCCAACATTTTCAGAAAATCAATCGTCCGCCAGCAAATCTCGCATGGAAGAGAAGAAATCCGCGCATTCGTCTTCCGAAGCGGGGGATTTCATCAGCTTGTCGTAGTCCACGAATTCGTACATGTGCTTGGGAATTTCGTGGATGAAGCTGGAGGGCTGGCAGCGCTCTTCCTGGCCGTAGCGGCTGCGTTTGGCGCAGTAGGTCATGGTCAGGCGTTCGCGGGCTCGGGTGATACCCACATAGAACAGGCGGCGCTCTTCATCCAGACTGCCTTCATCCACCGAGCGGGTGTGGGGAAGCAGGCCTTCCTCTACGCCCACGATATAGACCTGCGGGAACTCCAGGCCTTTGGCGGCATGCATGGTGATGAGGCACACGCCGCTCTTGCTTTCGATGTCGTCCTCATTCCGGCTGTCATCCAGACAGATGCCCGCCAGGAAATCGGTGAGCTTGTGACCGGGCAACCAGTATTGGCGGAGCGCCACTTTGATATCGTCGATAGCGGCCTGGCGGCGCATTTTCTCTTCTTCTGTCTTGCAGTTCTTGGCTATGTATTCCTCGTAGCCGGTTTCGTTCAGGAAATCCTGCAGAATATCGACGAAGGGACGCTCGCTGGCGGTGAACTCGGTACCGTAGCGCGTGACCAGCTCGGTAAAGGCCTCGATGCTGTTCTGCGAGCGCGTACTGCACTCGGAGAGGAAGGAAATATCCACCAGCGTAGCCCAGATGCTCTTCTTGTGCTCGCGGCTCCAGTCGATGGCGAAGGACGCGGTGGTGGCGGAGATGCCGCGGGGCGGGGTATTCAGCACGCGCAGCAGATGCAGGTCAGCATCCGGGTTATCCATCATCTGCAGGTAACTGAGCAGGTCTTTCACCTCGCGGCGGTCGAAGAAACTCTTGGTGCCTACCATGCGGTAAGGAATGTGGCGCTCGCGCATGGCCATTTCCAGCGCACGGCTCTGCGCATTCGCACGGAAGAGTATGGCAAATGCCTCCCACTGCAGGTTCTGGCGCGCACGCAGCTGGTCAATCTCATCGGCTATGAACTCAGCCTCCTCCTGAGAGCCGGGCATGGCCATGAGTCGCACGGGGTATTCACCCACCTTGTTGGTGCGCAGTGTCTTGTCGCGGCGGCCTGCATTGTTGCGGATGAGAATGTTGGCACAATCAAGAACCTGCTTAGTGCAGCGATAATTCTCCTCGAGCTTGATGACGGTGGGGTTCGGGAAGAAGCTCTCGAAGTCCAGAATGTTGGAAATCTGGGCACCGCGCCAGCCGTAGATGGACTGGTCATCATCGCCCACCACGCATACGTTGTGCTCCGGGCCTACCAGCTGGCGCAGCAGGCTCATCTGCAGCGAATTGGTGTCCTGGAACTCGTCCACCGTGATGTAGGAGAAGCGCTTGTTCCATTTCTCGTGAATGGTAGGGTAGCATCGCAGCAGGCGCTCGGTGAGGATGAGCAGGTCATCGAAGTCCACCGCGTTCTGAGCCTTCAGCTCGCGCATGTAGGCTTTCGACACGGCGGCAATGAGGCTGTCCTCGATATTTTCAATCCCCAGTCCGTTGTTGCGCACGCGCGACATTTCAGCCAGCACCTGGGCGGGCTCCAGCTTCTCGCGGCGTGCGCCGTATTCCATAATCAGACGCTTGAGCAGGCCGCTCTGATCGCTGCCGGTGTAGATGGAGAAGTTCTCCTTGTAGCCCAGTTTGCCGATATCCTGGCGGAGGATACGCACGCAGAGCGAGTGGAAGGTGCACACCGTCATCTGGCGAGCCGCTTTGCGCTCCACCAGCCCGGCCACGCGGTCGGCCATTTCATTGGCAGCCTTGTTGGTGAAGGTAAGCGCAAGAATGCCGCGGGGATTCACCCCTTTTTCAATCATATTGGCAATGCGGCAGGTCACCGTGCGGGTCTTGCCAGTACCGGCGCCCGCCAGAATGAGCACGGGGCCGTTGAGTGTCTGCACCGCCTGCTTCTGGGCGGCATTCAGGCTGTTGATGTCAAATTTTTCGGCCATGGTGATAGGGCGGCAAGAGCCTATCAGATTCGCCCCGCCCGTGCAAGAAATTTAGTCCGAAATGACATCTGAAATGACAGAATAGATTTCGAATGGAAGCGACACCACCGTGGCCACAACGCTGCCCGGAATATCCACCGCCACTGCCGCAAGCCATGACAGCGGAACGGTATACACCCGGTGCGGATTCGGGCACTCCTGCAGCCACAGTGGTTCGTAGTGGTGCGTGTTTTTAATGTATGTGGCAGGATAGACGGTATAGAAAAGATAGCGCGAATGCGAGCTCACTGCAACAGTGGTATCCACCGCGCCTGCCGGTTTTTCTGTGCGGATGCTCTTATCGCAATAATAGCATACCTCGCCGGGCAAAGTGATGCGCTCGAAATTCTTATGTGGCAGCTGACTGAAAGCGCCATCTTTGAACCATGGCTCAAGCTCACGGATGCGCGTCATTCTGGCTTCGATGTATACTTTGCCGTCAGCTTCGCACGCTTTCCATACCGGTTCTTCCGGTCGGCCTTGAAGCAGGCGTGCCATTGCCGGCTTTTCCACCAATGCGGCATCATACTCCTGACCGATGTTCCGTATCACCCCCGCAGAGTTCATCTGCACACAGCTCGTGGTGGTGCATGCTATTATTGCCAGTAACGCGATGTATTTCATAACTTATCAGCTTCTCCGGCTCGTTTTCTGAAACGCACCAGAGCAGGGTGCTTTTCAAATCGTTCGAATGCAGCATCCGGCAGCAGGGCCACTCGGCCGCTTCTTTCCACATGTTCGGCCTGGTATTGTGCGGAGTTGGAGGTCTTGTCCAAGCCATCATCTATATCCAGCGCAAACAACTTGTCGCCGGCGGTATTCATCAGCTTGATGTAATCAATCGGCCCGGAGTATTTGCAGACAACAGGCTGATTATACCTGGAGCCCAGCTCCCACGAGTCATCATCGGTTCGGTAGGCATAGAACGTCCGGCTCGGTGTAAAGTGCTCACGGAGCACCACCGGCACAGGCTCTGCCTGCGTGAGAATCGCCATCATCTCCCGGAACTCCTCTTGCGAAAGCGGCACGTCGTTCACGGGTGCCAGTTCCGCCCCTGTGCAGCAGCAATCCCCACGCTCCCGGACCACCGCCGCTTTTGTGGCCTGCGCCAGCTTCTCCCTGAACCCGGCATACTCTTCATCCCTCCACCTGACAATCCGCGCATATTCCCGTTCCGCAATCTCCTGATTCAATACAGCCACCTCTTTTTCCACCTTCTCCTGTTCCTGCTGCACCGTAACACAGGAGGCGAGGAGAAGAGGTAATAAGGTAAAATAGATAATCCGGAACTTCATAATAATAGCAAGGTGAGACGATTCTATCATTCGTATAATACACACGCAAGAGCAATTTGAACAAAATAGTCAAATTGTATCCTATTTGCTTTACTGGATTGAGCGCATTTGATATCCTTTTCCTCAGCAAAAAGTATCAGGGCCAAGGCTCGTTCCTTGGAGTATGATTTAACCACCCCCTTTGGCATTGTGCTGCCAAAAGGGGTGGTTTTATACTTCATCAAATGGAGAATCCGAAAGGAATTCGGGGGCAGGGATGCAGCAGATGGTGCCGTGGTCAGTTTCGATGGTTTCCCGCAGATTTTCGGTTACAATATAGCCAGTGGTGAGTCCGGTTTCTGCCATGGCGGCAGAGAGTGCGCGGACTTCGCGGGCGCGCGTTTCGAGGGTGCTCATCTCCTCACATACCTGCACAAGGTATTTATCGCCATTGGGCATGATGGAGATGAAATCTACCTCGAAGTTATCCCGGGTTCGGTAGTAGTAAATATCGGGGGAGATGCGGCGGAGACCACAGAAGACCATATTTTCGAGCATTTGTCCCCGGTTTTTAAGGATGCGGGTGCTGAGAGACGCCGCCATGGCATGATCCACGCAGTAGATTTTACGGAATTCGCGAGCCTGGCGGGCGACTGATGCACTGTAGGCAGGTACGGCAAAAATGAAGTACGCATCTTCCATCCACTGCAGGAATTGAGTGATGGTCTCTCGGCTGAGAGAATAGCCAAGCGCCTTTATTTCCTCGTGCACCTTGCGGACGGAGAAGAGAGTGCCGATACCGTTGATGACCCGGTTGGAAAGATGGCGGAGCACCTGGGGTGAGCGTACATCATAGCGTTCGATGATATCCCGGAGCAGCAGGGCATTGAAGTATTCCTGGTGCAGCTGACGACGCAGCGGTGCCTCTATGCCGAACACAGCGGGGAATCCCCCTTCCTGCTTGTATCGCTCCCATGCGTTCTGCATGAGCAGCCGGTAGTTGCTGCTTTTTTTGCTTCTGGGAGGGTTGCAACGTATCAGATATTCACCGAAAGAGAAGGGGAAGAGTTCCCAACTGAGGGTTCGCCCCCGTAGGGCGGTACCGATTTCTTTGGAGAGCATGCGTGCGGAAGAACCAGTGATGTATATTTCGCAGTTTTCCTCGCGTCGCAGGCGCTCGACAAATAATTCCCAGTTAGGGTAGGTCTGGATTTCGTCGAAGAAAAAGTACACCTTTTCATTGTGTCGTTTTTCGGGATACATGGAATAATAGACACTATGTATCGTGTCCCAGCCCCCCTGATGGAGTGAGAGAAAACGGTCATCGGAAAAGTTAAGCCACACGATATTTTCGCGCGGTGTTCCTTGAGCCACCAGCCGGGTCATGATGTTTTCCATGAGGGTGGATTTTCCGCAGCGCCGCACACCCATAACGATACTAATAACACCATCCAGAGTTTTTATCTGTAGAGAACGAGGACTGGCCGATGCAAAACGCATCTGCTGGTTGTCGATTATCTGCTCTGTAACAATGGATTTAAGTTCCTCTCCCATGCCGATATATTAGTTTCGAATGAAGAGAAAATCAAGCTAATTTTTCTTTTTTGGCTCTCTATAACTGCCAAAAAATTAAATTTTGGCAGTCCGTGACGGCCAAAATATGAGATTTTGGACGCAACCCGCGACCAAAAAAAGAATAAAATGACTGATGATTTACCAATTGGAGGCGAAAATATGGGGGATGGGTGGATTGGGAACGATATCCAGCCCTTGGGAGGGCTGGACGATATCCTGACCGGAGGTCAGGACGATATTGCGGCGTTGCCGCAACGATATCCGCGCCTGGTCAGGCGCGGACGGTGTAGGGGGTGGGGTCGGGGATGCCGGCGGCGGCGAAGGATTCGCGGCGCTCGCGGCAGGTGGAGCACTGGCCGCAGTGCAGCTCGCCGCCGCAGTAGCAGGAGTAGGTGTGGGAGAAATCCACACCGAGCTCGGCGCCGGTGGCAGTGATTTCTGCCTTGGTGCTGGCGATGAAGGGACGCAGAATCTGCAAATTCGCGTAGGTGCCGTGAGAAATGGCGGCAGACATGGCTGCCATGAACTCTTCCCGGCAGTCGGGGTAGATGGCATGGTCGCCACCGTGGGCGGCGATGACGAGTCCCTCGGCGCCCTTGCTTTCGGCGATGCCGGCGGCAATGGCCAGGAAAATACCGTTGCGGAAGGGGACGACGGTCTGTTTCATGTTCTCCTCGGCGTAGTCGCCGGTGGGGATGGCATCTGCCCCGCTCAGCAGGGCGCTTTCCAGATGCGCCGAGATGGGACGGAGGTCGATTTCGTGGTAGGGCACGTCGCAGTTCTCAGCCTGCCAGCGGGCGCAGGCCAGCTCGCGGGCGGCGTGGTTGCTGCCGTAGTCGAAGGAAAGGGCGCAGACCACCTCGTGGTGGCGCAGCGCCCAGTGCAAGGCGGTGGTGGAATCCAGCCCGCCGGAAAGGAGAACGGCTACTTTCATGCAGGGCGGTTCTCGGGATTATGCTCGGCCTCGCAGGTGAGCTGAATGCCGCCGCGGGCTCCGAAGCGCCCCGTCACCTTCATCCAGGCCGGGTCTACAGCAGCCACGAGGTCATCCAGAATGCGGTTCACCACCTGCTCGTTGAACGCGGCGTAGTTGCGGAAGGAGACGAGGTAGTACTTGAGGCTCTTTGTCTCCACCACTTTCTCAGCCGGGCAGTAGGTGATGGTGAGGTGGCAGCTGTCGGGCTGGCCGGTCACGGGACAGAGCGAGGAGAACTCGTGCGTGTCGAGCGTGACCACATAGCGGCGCTGCGGGCTGCGGTTCGGGAAGGCTTCGAGCTTGGCTTCCTCCGGGGTGCGGAAGAATTCGCTGTGCTTACCGAGCAGGGAAAGGTCTTTGTTGTCCATGATTCTTATGCCTTGGTGAGTTTGTATCCGTCCTTGCCATCCTTCATGGCCCAGCCGAGCTCTGCCAGCTTACCACGCAGGGCATCTGCCGTGGCCCAGTCCTTTGCCAGTCGGGCAGCCCAGCGTTCATCGGCAATGGCCTTGATTTCCTCCGGTACCTCAATATCGGCATCGGGGTCGGGCAGCTGCAGGCCGAGGGCCTCCATGATGAATCGGAAGGCTTTCCACACCTTTTCGGCTTCGGCGGCTTCCATCTCAGCAGGCTTGATACCCTTGATGGCGCTGAACACGTGGCCAAGGGCTTCCGGGCTGTTCAGGTCATCTTCCAGACTATCCCAGGCAGGCTGGAATGCACCCAGAGCAGGGGCCTTCTTCACGAGGTCGCGGTAGGTCGGCTCCTTGGCGCCGCTGGCCTTGGCCAGTTCCTTATCGAAGCGCCCCAGCTTGTTGAGGGCGCTGGTGGCGTCCTTCATGCCGGTGAGGGTGAAATTGAGCGGGCGGCGGTAGTAGGCTCCGGCCAGCACATAGCGCAGAGCAGCGGGGGCATAGCCCATCTCCTGCAGCTGGTCAAGAGTGTACATATTGCCGAGGCTCTTGCTCATCTTGGCACCATCCACCAGCAGGTGGGTCACGTGGAACCAGTGGCGGGCGAAGTGACCACCGCAGGCGCAGCGGCTCTGGGCAATCTCGTTCTCATGGTGCGGGAACACGAGGTCCACGCCACCGGAGTGCAGGTCAAAGGTATCACCGAGGTACTTGTGGCTCATGGCCGAGCACTCAAGGTGCCAGCCGGGGCGGCCTTCACCCCAGGGGGAGGGCCAGAAGTTCGGGCCGTCCTCCGGGCGGCGGGCCTTCCAGAGCACGAAGTCGGCCACGCTGTCCTTCTCGTATTCGTCCGTGTCGGCACGCGTCTGAGCCGTCTTGCCAAGGTCGAGCTCCTGGCGGTCGAGGTGGGCGAGCTTGCCGTACTCGGCGTAGGAAGAAATGCGGAAATAGACGGAGCCGTCCTCACTCTGGTAGGCGTGCCCCTTGTCCATGAGGTTCTGGACGATATCGAGCTGCTCCTTGATGTGACCCACGGCGCTGGGTTCCACATGCGGAGAGAGGCAGTTGAGCGCCTTGCAGTCATCGTGGAACTTGGCGGTCCACTTGGCGGTGTACTCATTCAGGGGCATGCCCTGTGCCTGAGAGTTGCGGATGGTCTTGTCATCTACGTCTGTAAGGTTGCGCACGTGCTTGGTGCGCAGACCACCCAGCTCCACCACACGGCGGAATACGTCCTGCACCACGAAGGTGCGGAAATTGCCGATGTGGGCAGCGGCGTACACGGTGGGGCCGCAACAGTAGAAGCGCAGCTGCTTGCCGTCTTCCGCCTGCACGGGCTTCATAGCCCCCGACTGTGTATCGTGTAGATGTAACATAACGCGCGGAATTATGCCTGTATTCCGCGCGCGTGTCAAGCCTGCGGGACGTCAGCTTGCGACGGCGATTCCTTTACAGGCGGGTCATACGCCTGCACCTTGTAACAGCGCCGCAGCAGTATGCGCCGCTGACGGCGCACATCAGCAGGCTTGAACCACACCTCGAACGCCACACCGAAATACTGATGCTGCTGACCGGTGCGTATGATGAAAAGCGGTGAGGAGGGCGGGAAAATACCAGCCAGTTCATCGCCGGCGGCATGGTGCACCCACTCGGGCACGGAGCCGGGCAAATCGTGACGGAAAAGCTCATTGGTATTATCTGAATAGCGGGCCGGGCAGCTGAGCAGACGCAGAGTCTGATTTGTATTCAAATCCCTGATGTAGACAAGGATAACCCCAGGCTCACCGGGGTTGGCGTAAATTTCTCCCTGGTAGGCACCTTCCTGAGCCAGCGGTTCACACAGGCGCATTTCCGGCGTGGTACCCGGGTAGGATTCACGACCCTGCAGCATGCGTTTCACCGTTTCCTGAGTCGGAGAATCCGCGAGTGGTTTCATGCGCTCATCCGTGGCCACGATTGCGGCATTGAGCGCCTGGTATGCGGTTTCCCGGTGTGCACTGCCTCGCCAGGCCAGCAGGAGATAGTGATTGCGCCCCAGGTCCACGGCAATATCCGGCAGCTGCGAGCTTCCGGGTTTTACCTCGGGCATCATTCCGCCCGGCTTCACTATCTCATACCCCTGCGGCAGAGGGTCACCCTCGACCAGGCGGCGGAAACATACGTGCACCAGTCCCGGCGCACCGGATGTTGAAGGCGGCACCATAATCAGATGACCGGGTTTGGAATAGAATGTATCATCCCCGGCTTCTCCCGTCCAGCGGGGAGAGCAGTCCAGATAGTGCTGGAAGAGCTTTTCATGCTGCTCCTCCAGCAAACGGAGATTGGGAGTCTCTGCCACGGTTTCCACCTGCTGTCCCTCGGGCTGAATGGGAATAACCAGGGAAGCTGGACCGTTCAGCTGGTCACGGGCAGGGAAGAGTGTATCATCCATCTGTATGGGCAGTTCATCATCATGGTCACGAGGCGGCTGTACATCGGCCGCCAGCGCAAGCAGGACAAAACACCCCACCGCGACACCCCACACCGCCGCCCACTTGAATAACTGGGCAAAGGCCCTCGTGTTGCTCAGTCGGAACATGTGGGTGATTACCGACATGACAGCAAACGCAGAGGATACACTCTGTGTAAAGAGAATCCCGGTGCCGGAGTAACTGATGACGGCCTCCTTCATTTCCGTCGGGCATACTTCGGGAAAAATAATCGGTATGCAGCAGCAGAAAGCCACGGAGGCACACACAATATGCAGCCAGGTGGGATACAGAATGATGCGCCAGAACGAGTGGAAGCCGCGTCTCATGACGCCTCCTCCCCGCTGGATTGAGGCTGCAGCAATTCCTCATGCTGCATGAGATAACGCAGCAGAGCGACATGCGGTGCCTCCTCACGCAATTCCTCATAACGCGTGCGGAAGGCAGGTCTGAGCTCCGGCCGCAGGGTAATCTGCCCATCTTCCACGATATCCTCCAGCATCTCGGCATGGAGAGGCATCTGATACCGGCGCAGAATAGCAGCAGCATGGGTTACGCGTGCACCATTCAGCCGCTCCATGTACCCGTGGCGTATGGCGGCATCCACCATGAACGCCTCGCGGATTTCGACCAGCTCCGGCTGCGTGAACCGGGCAAAGGCGGGTTCCCAGGGCAGGGGAAGCCCCTTGAGTTGCATTTGCAAAGCCAGAGCGGTATGCACAATACCGGGGTCAAAGGCGGCGGCATACTGCTGCAGCTCCGGCAGCGCGCCGGTGCCCTCCATGCGGGTCAGCATGCGGAGGATATCAGACATGGGAAGCGATGCATCACACTCAATCATGTCCTCCTTGCTCACCGGCAGCATGCTGCCGAGTTTGTGCAACGCCATGCGCAACAACTTGCCATCCACATTCCAGCCCATGCCACAGAGTGTCTTGAGAAGGTGCGCAGGTATTTCCTCCAGAAAGTGCTCACCGTGCTCCCACAGTGCAAGTGAATTCACGAAAGCTTCCGCCCGGGCCGGATTTGCCAGATGCATGAATGCCAGAATATCAGCCATGGCTGTATCCGGAATCTGCGAGAGTGAGTGAGAGCCCAGATAATTGCGCATCAGACGCTCTGCCCGGGCAAATGCAGGAGCGCAATACCGGCGGGTGAGGTATTCCCGGCTGCCGGCTGAACGAGCCAGAAGAGCCTGATTATTGCGCTGCCGGATATAGCGCAGCAGGGCGCCTTCATCATGAGGAATACGCAATGCCAGTTCTCTGGGCAGGAGATTGGTAGAGGTAAGATGCTCGTAAAACCCGGGGATACCGGCAAGATAGAACACGGCGTTGCACCCTGCGTTGTTTTCCAGAAGCGGGTCATATCCCTGGCGGAGCATATCTTCCAGCAGGGGCTCAAGCAGATGCCTGCGCGCGTCCTCTGGCATGACACAGGCGGCGAGGGCAGCGCGTATCAGCAGGGTATCGCCCTGGGTATCTGCCTCGGGCAGGGGAAGATATTCCAGCAGGGTGGGGATGCTGACAGCAGCTCGGGAAGCAGACTCCGCCTGTACTGAGGACGCCGCCACAGCACACAGGAACAACAGAGCTTTGCCACAGAATCGCATCACCGACTCTCACTCTAATACAAAACGCCGCTCGTGTCAATGCGCAATTTGCCCGGGAAGGCCGAGAAACAAAGCCGCATGTTTCAGAATATACTCAGCCGTGGCGATTTCGAGTTCAAATTTCCACGAATCACTATTTTCGGTGAGTTTATCAAGTTCTTCCGGATTATCCATGGCCGCAGCAATGGCCCGGTAATGGGAAGCCGCTTCAGGAGCGCCTATTTCTTCCATGGCGGCCAGCATCTGCGCCTGCTCATCAGGCAGCATATCGCCATACCACAGGCGGGAAAGAGAAGTCAGAAGAACTGCCTTGGCAATTTCCGGTTTATCAGCCACACGCTGGTTATTTTCCAGCCAGAGCTGCACATCGCCATCCCGCGGTGTGGGCAGGCCTGCCTTTCGCAGTCGGGCAGCGAGAGCACCAGCCTTGAGCGCGCGGGAATGGTGGGCGCAGAACTGGTCAATTTCAGGCCCGGCATCCGCACAGCGGGAAAGCAGCTCTACCATGTATGCGGCGCTATCCGCCTTGCCGGCAGCATCAAGCCGGGATGCACAGGCGCATATAATCTCTTTCGGAAGCACCAGAGCCGGGGAGTTGGTAAGGGCAGGAAGCAGGCACTCTCCGTGCCCCTGTTCCCACGCTTCCTGACCAGACCATACAGGCATGGCGGCAATAAGCCGGGAGGTACGGACCGGGTCTATGCCGCTCAACATCTCCACCGCCATGGGCAGAACATCATGGTATCGGGCATCTGCCTGTATTTCCGGAGAGGGCGCCAGAAGTGACGCTATGGCTTCGAAATCCGAGTCGGCGGGATGCCGCTCCAGCACGGAAGCCTTACCCACAGCCTCCAGCAGCTCAATGCCGCTGGTGAACTTGATTTCTCGGGGTTCTATGTTGATTCCCCTTGTTTTCAGAGCAGCAAGCACTTCAGCATCCCTGCCAAGAATATCTGCAGCGCAGAAAGCAGGTGAACCATCCTGCCGGATTTCGGTCAGAAAGGGGTCTGCACCATGCTTGATGAGTATTGCGCATACGTCTACGATAGCCTGCTTGCGGGTGCTTTCCTCCTCTTCTGCAGGAGAAAGCAGGTGACCGGCAGCCTCCACCAGGGGAGTGGTGCCGCTCAGCTGGTGGGCATTCACATCCGCGCCAGCCTCGATAAGGATTTCCACCGTTTCCGCATGAAGATTGGCCGCAGCCATCAGCAGCATGGTTTCCATGGCGACAGGGCTTTTACCCACGCCCATGCCGAGCATGCGTTTCAATGCCGTGTTCCAGCCCATCATCGCAGGTGCCTGACAGGTTGTCTCATCATACGGGCAGCCTTTCTCAAGCAGATGCAGAAAGATTTTTTCACTATAGCAGTTGAGCCCGGCATAATTGAGCAGCGGCATATCATCCGCCGTGTGGCGCTTCAAATCGGACCCACCGGCTATCAGCACATCAATAAGCCGGCAGATGACCGCATCCGAAGTCTGTTCATCTTCAACGCCGCGTATGGAGACGGCAAGTCCGAGCGGAGTATCTCCGGCCTCCGTTACAGCATTCGGGTCAGCGTGATCCAGCAGCAGACAACGAGCCAGCTCCGGCTTCTTGAAGAGACAAGCCAGATGCAGCATGGTAATACCAGACGGGCGCGATGCCAGGCGTGCATCTGCCGTAGTGGCAAAATCGCTCATCAGAGCGTAAATTTCCTCGCTCGCAGGCAACTCCAGCACCTCATCGATACCGATTTCGGGCATGTATGAAGAGATGAGAGCAAGCTCGGCTGCAGCTTCAGGGGTAGCGCTGCCCTTATCCTGCGGAGAGCAGGCAAGAAGCAGAGCGGCGCATCCCAGACAGGTCAACAGGTGGCGGCAGGAAATCTTCATGGGCATATTCTACCATACCAGCATGCTTATACAAGCAGGAACTGTGCTAGCAGCCGGAGGATTTGCTTATTCTTCCATACCGTCATTCAGCGGGAAGTCATAGCGATGACATATTCCCGGCGGAGAAACAAAATAATGCCACCATTCCTTGCTGTAATTGCGCATTCCTACTGAGGCCATGGTATCGCGCAGGAGAAGGCGGTTTTTCTGCTGAAGAGGAGTCAGGCCACTGTAAATTGTGGCTGAACTGGCATCGAGCAGATCATGTCTTCCCCCCATATCAAGCTCTTTGCCGGTCTTGAGATTCACCAGGGTGATATCGACGGCAATACCCCAGCTGTGCTCGGAAGCAAGGCCTATGTATTGGTTGTCGTATATACCTTGTTTGGTGATATTAGGATAGAATTCCGCACGGGTACTATCATCATCTGTCCGGGACCAGTTGTAAAAATCCAGCAAAGCACGATGCGGTCTGTACGCATCCCAGACCAGCAGACCGAGTCCTTGTTGTTCGAGCATTTTCTGAGCCCTGGCTATGGCCTGTGCCGCATCCTTGCGCAGGATGGCGCGTTTTCCCGTGGTGTAACCGTTAATCGGGCGGCCCACAAAATTATCTGTACCGCAATATTTCAAATCTACCCGCACCCGGGGGGCAACGGTATCAAGATAACACAATTCCTGAGGCATGCGGGGCACCGGGGGAGCTGTAACCGGTGGTTCAACCGGGGCACACTGTGTAAGAAAAAAAGCCGGAACAATCAGAAGGAACAGCCAACGCATGCGCAGAGCATAGCATGAAATTCGCTGTTTTACAAGCAGCATACTGCGTTTTCTGCTTGCCTGTTGCTCATACTGTGTTAGAATGGCCATGCTGATACCTTTCTCAAAACTACAATGACCAAGAAGAACACAAACTGGAAATATGTACTCCTGCTGGCTGCAACCGGCGCTGCTGCAACAGTTGGCGGCTACATTTCGCAGGCCATAGTGGACTCCATGGAGAAGTCCACGGAGATTTGCAAGCTTTCCCCGGCAGAAGCAGATGCCGTGGCAAACAAGGTGCTGGAACTGAAATGCGCCGCATGCCACGCCAATGATGCCACCTACAGCAGAGTGCTCAACTTCTTCTCGATGGGCCTCATGCGCGACCACGTGGAAGGAGCCAAACGCGCCTTTACCCTTACCCCGGATTATTCACTGCGCTCCGGCAATGTGGATTACCTGAAGATGGATTATGTGCTCCGCACGCGCCGTATGCCCCCGGCTTCGTACAGCATGGTGCACCTGGGCAGTCGTCTGACCCCGACCGATGTGGCCATTCTCCGCAACAAATACAAGGAGAGCGGTGCCGCTGCGCGCATGTTTGCCCCCATCACTCCCGCGCCTGCCACGGACAACGAGCTGGAACTGGCCCGTATTTATCTGGGGTACCTCCTGTACCATGACGGCCGGCTCTCTACCAACAACAAGGTTTCCTGCTCCAGCTGCCATGACCTGACTCGTGGTGGCACGGATAATCTGGCCAAGTCTGAAGGTGTTCCGGGCCCGGATGGTTACCCCCAGCTGGGCGGAGTCAATGCGCCCACTACTTTCAACGCTGCAGGCAATATCCGCCAGTTCTGGGATGGTCGCGCAGCTGATTTGAAGGAACAGGCAGGCGGCCCGCCCCTGAATCCGGTGGAAATGGGCTTCTCCTGCGTAGAGGATTGGAACGTGATTGCCGACAAGCTGGGAGCCGACCCGCAGATGGTGGCTCTCTTTGCCTATGTGTTTGGTGACCATGGTATCACGGCGGACACGATTACTACCGCGATTGCAGCCTATGAGCAGACACTGGTGACACCGGATTCCGCTTTTGACCAGTACCTGAAGGGAGATGAGAAAGCCCTTACCGATAAGCAGAAAGCCGGCATGAAGGATTTTGTGAATCTGGGCTGCGCTACCTGCCACAGCGGCCCCACACTGGGCGGTATCAGCTTCGAATACATCAGCACGCATGGTGATTTCCGCGCCGCTGCTACCCCGGAGGACTACAAGGAAGGCGCATTCGGCCTGCTCGACTTCACCAAAAAGCAAGAACACATGGATATGTTCCGCGTGCCGAATCTCCGCAACGTGGCGCTCACGGCTCCCTATTTCCACACCGGGTCTGTGAACAGCCTGAAGGAGGCAGTGCGCATCATGACTACCGTACAGAATGGCGCTGGTACCGCCAGTGATGAAACAGTGGAAAATATCACTCGTTTCCTGGAGGCTCAGACCGGCAAACTCTATGGCAAGCCTGCCAATCTGCTCACGCCTGAAGACGTGAAGCTCAACCCTGTGAGCCTGCACTGATGATTCGTTTCTCTGTGCTGGCAAGCAGCAGCCGTGGTAATGCCACCGTCATTTCCGGCGGTGGCACCCATGTGCTGGTCGATACAGGCATCTCTGCTCTGAGGATACGCAAAGGACTGGCCGAGTGCGGTCTGAGTGTGTCCGCCCTTTCCGGCATCTTCTACACCCATGAGCACCAGGACCACGTGTGCGGGCTGGGTGTGCTCGCCAGGAAAGATACGCTGAAGCTGTACTGCAGCCGATACCTTGCCCGCGATTTACGAGGCATGGCTCCGGGGGCTCTCTTCACCTACCTTGAGCCGGGGCAGGAGATACAGGTGGGAGCCATGAAGGTGACCCCCTTCTGCGTGAGTCACGATGCAGCCGACCCGCTGGGCTATGTTTTTGAATGCGACGGCGTGCGGCTGGGGTACGTGACGGATACCGGCATCATCATGAAAGGCATGCCGGAGATGCTCGCCGGAGTGCAGGGGCTTTATCTGGAATCCAACTACGACCCCGAAATGCTCGAAAACAGCGGTCGTTCACCGGAACTCATCAACCGCATCTCCGGTCGCTGGGGGCATTTATCGAATGGCCAGGCCTGTGATTTTGTGCGCAGTATTGCCCATCCGGACCTCCAGCAGCTCGTGCTGGCGCATATCAGCCCCGAGTGCAATACCCCCACCAGAGCCGCAGCTGCCATGCGGGCAACGCTCGATGACCTGCAGCTCCCCACGCAACTGCACTGCGCAGCCATGGCAACCAGGCTCCCATGGGTAGAGCTTGCCAAATCGGAAGGATAGTGCTATAATCAGCCCGTTGAAACCCCAGACACAGAAAGAACACCGCCACAAGGTGCTGGAATTGCCTGAGCTCATTTCCGGCATTCTCGTGCTTTTTGTCGTGCTGTGGGAAGCTTGTTTTGAAGGAGTGGCGAACAACCACGCCGTGCGCGATGCCTTTATCGGAGGCACGCATCTGATTCTCTGCGGTCTGGTCTGGTTCAATACACTCGTGGTGCTGATTCACCTGCTCATGGAATGGGGGCGGTACGGTCTGCCCGGCCGGTTTCTGTGGATGCAGCTGCTGGTGGGTGTCATTGCATCTGCCATTTTCTATGGTGGCGTGTGGGAGGATTTCGGTTCCGGCGCCTTCATAGCGAGCCTTATCTGCAGTTTTCTTCTGGGAGGTTTTTCCATTGGTACCATAGGGGCTGTGCTGCGCTCTCGCCGCAACAGTCCGGTGAAAGGCGGCAGCCGGTGGTCTCCCGCAGTTCGTTTCTTTACCTACATGGTGGTGCTGGTGCTGGTGAGCACGCTGCTGCTGCTTACCCCCGGTGCCACGTATGAACCCATTTCTGTGGTCGATGCGTTGTTCTGCTGTGCTTCGGCCACCTCCATCACCGGTCTCACCTCAGTTGATATATCTGCCACATTCTCACCGCTGGGAAAACTGGTGCTGCTGCTGGATATCCAGATTGGAGCCATCGGTGTGATGACGTTTTCGTATTTCGTCCTCATGATGGTCGGTAAGCGGCTGGCCGTCCGTGATTCCATGTCAGTATCCGGTTATATGGACCAGCAGGGGGTCAATATCGTGCCGTCTCTGCTTCGTGCTGTTTTTTTCGTGACCCTGACAGCCGAGGCGGTGGGGGCGGTCTGTCTGTATTACCTCTGGCAGGGTACCCCCGGTTTCCCGCAGGAGAATCTGTGGGGTTATGCCATCTTTCATGCAGTCTCCGCTTTCTGCAATGCGGGTATCACTATTTTTCCTGCCGGCATGGAACAGGCCGGAGTGGCCGACAGCATGGCCGTGCAGGCTGTCATGATTCTGCTGGTGCTTATCGGCACGGTAGGGTTCGGTGTGTATCTGGAAGGGATTACCCGCCTCAGAAACCGACTGAAAGGAAAGCCGCAACTCAAGCGCTGGAGCACCAATTCCTGGCTGGTCCTCCGTGTAATGCTCATTGTGATGCTTACCGGCACGATAGGCCTCACCCTGCTGGCCGCGTTCGAGCCCTCTGAACACCTGTCCCGTGGGTCCTTTAATCTGTGGGAATCGCTGTGGAATGCCACCGGCCGCTCAGCCGGTTTTGCCCTCACGGAAATAGGGAACTATGGTCCTGTATACCAGCTGTTTCTCGCATTGCTCATGTTTGTGGGCGGCAACCCGGCAGGCACAGGCGGTGGCGTATATGCGCCAGTATTTGCGCTTTGCGTACTGGAAGTGTACCGGGTGCTGCAGGGCAAGCAGGATCTGGAGATGCACAATCGGCGCATCGCCCGGAATACGGTGGAGCGAGCGATGGCTACCGTTGTGATTTCCATTTTCTGGATTGTACTTACCACCATGCTGCTCCTGCTGCTGGAGCCGGCCATAGCACAGCAGACAAATGGAGTCATCAGTCTGCTCTTCATGGAGGTAAGCGCTTTCACTACCACTGGGTTTGAATTAGGTGCGCTGCCTCACCTTTCGGATTTATCCAAGATTATCATTACCATCAACATGCTGTTCGGGCGAGTAGGCATGTTCACCTTCATGCTGATTTTCATTCGCCAGAAAGAGCCGTCTCCCATCCGTCTTCCTGAAACCCGTTTACCTCTTACCTGATTCATCATTTATGAAATTCGTCATTATCGGCATAGGCCAGTTCGGACGCGCCCTTGCTTTGCACCTGGCCGACCTCGGTTTCGAGGTAACAATTCTGGATGAGCGCGAATCCATCGTCACAGAACTGAAAGACCGCGTCACCTATGCCCTGGTGGGTGATGCCACCGATATCCGCGTGCTTCGCCAGATGGAACTGGTGGGTGAAGACACCTACGTTATTGTTGCTGTGGGTGAGCAGTTTGAGCGCAACCTGCTCATCACCGCACAGCTCAAGGAACTGGGAGTCACAAACCTGCTGACCCGAAGCGTCAACGAACTACATGGTAAGCTGCTGAAGCTCATCGGGGTGAGCGATCTTATCCGCGTGGAGGACGTAGCTGCCCGACAGCTGGCCGCCCGTTTCACCAATGAGGGGCTGATGCGTCTGCGCCGCATGGATGCAACGCATTCGCTGGCAGATGTTCATTTGCCGGCAGAGTGGGTCGGTCGCAAACTTCTGGAAGTGGGGCTGCGGTCTGAATACCACCTGAACCTGCTGACCGTGCGTCGCGGCAAGCTCAAGGAAAACCCCAGTTCGGATGATGTGCTCTCGGAGCCGGAACAGCCTGTCATCGATTCCCCGGATGCCTCACTTACTTTCCAGGAGGGGGACGTACTGGTGCTCTTCGGCAAGGATGGTGATTTGCAGCGTTTTGTGGAAAAATTTGACCTTCAGGGAGAATGAGTGCTCGTGTAACCTTGCCGGAAAAGGAGTATGCCGGCTACATATTTGATCTGGATGGCACGCTGGTGGATAGCATGCCCACGCATTACAAAGCCTGGCGCTGGGCTCTGAAAAAACATGGAGCTCCGCATGAGGTATTTCAGTGGGAAGAATTTGTGGCACACGGCGGCATGGCTGCGCCGGATATCGTGGCTGACCTGAATGCCACCTATGGCCTGAGCATGGAACCTGAAACCGTGGCAGAAGAAAAGCGCAACCGCTATGCGTGGCTTCTGCTCAACGAAACGCTGCCGGTCATCCCCGAAACGGTCAATCTGGTAAAGCGACTCAACGAGCAGGGGATTCCATACGCCATAGGCACTGGAAGCATGCCTGCCGGTGCTTCCGATACCCTCCGGTCTGCAGGTATTGCAGATTTATTCAGCATCATGGTCACCCCGGCGGATGTGCCCCCCGGATTCGGAAAGCCAAGACCTGATATTTTTCTGCTCTGTGCGCAGCGTATGGGAGTAGAACCTGGGCAATGTGTGGTTTTTGAAGATGCCGAGCCCGGAATCCAGGCAGCGAAAGCCGGGGGGATGGATTACGTGCGGGTAGGGGAGTGCCCTCCTGTGCGCGATTAATGGGAAATCCCGCACCGGCGCACACACTCAGCCCAGGTTGTATCCCGGGTCATCAGGTCGGTCAGCCAGGAATCGTCCGGCAACTTGTGCGCACGATTGAAGGCTGAGGGGCGTGTGATGCGTGTAAACAATACGCGTTTCATGGCGCTTTTCGGAATGCGGCGGATACCATAGCCAGCCGGCTGACCATCGCGCGCTATGTGAGAAGACCATACACAGGCCGTATCTCCCTCATCCTTTACCAGAATCACAATGTGACCGCGCTCGCGGCCCCCTATGTGCTCGTTCCACCATATTTTCAGCACGTCGGAGGGGCGAGCAAGTGCCCAGTCGGTAAAATTCACGCCGGCTCCCAGACGATGCACCAGCAGCGCAAAGCCCGGGCCGTTGGCATTGGCATATCCCCAGGGGCCTTCACCATCTTTCACGAGTTTCGGCATAAGCGCCTGCCAGGCATCCGGGCAAATAACCCGGCGGCGGTTTTTCACCTCCCAGTCCAGCAATGCGGAGAGCGTGGCTATCCAGACTGCGGAAGAACAGAATGACGGACGCGCCACCACAGGGTCGAAAACAGGACGTTTCTGCAGAGAACTCCACTGAAATGAGTCCACCAGCGCCTGTTTGGCCTGGTCCGTAGTACTGTATCCACCTGCACCGTGGCGTTGCATACTCATGATACTGCTCTGTACACTTTTCCACCACGGATGGGCAGAGGAATGTGAGCTGGCTCGATGCGTTCGGGTCTTGAGACGAGGCTGCTCAGCAGATGCAATGCTGCAGCACAGAACAGACAGAATAAGCATAACGACGCATCTCATGGGTACCGCACGGAGTCTATTGAACTCCGCCTCACCTTGCAAGCTAAAACTCGACAATGACATAGTTACAAATTTGCATTTTTCAACAATCGCTTGACATATGCATCACAATTGATATAATGCTGCGCGATGAAAAAGACGCTGCTCTTACTTATGGCTCTGACTCCAGGAGCATTGGCAGAAAACTGGTTTGATACATGGGCGGATGATGCTTCGACCATAGCAACTTCCGTATACAGGGATTGGAGGCATCAATTACCAGAGAGCGGGCTTTTTCCCAGCTTTGTCTCTTTTGAATATGTTTCCAATATGGGGGAACGCCACGGTGGCTCCACCCTGGGATGGCAGCAGTACGGTCTTTGTGTACCGCTGGCAGATCCGCGTAAATCAGGGGGCAGTGATTGGATGTTCAACGCATCTTTCAATGCGGAACTCACCTTCATGGATGCCGATGGAGCCTTCGATTTACGGCGGAATGAGCTCTACAATATCAGCCTGCCGGTTGCAGCCATTATTCCCCTGGACAACGGCAACACCTTCATGGCCGTTGCAGCGCCGTCCATGGCCACAGACTTCGTTCACCGCGCTCATGCCTTTCACCTGAATTTCCTTGTCACCTATAGTGTAAGGCACAGTGATACTTTCTCTTATGCGGTCGGCCTGGGGCATTCACCGGATGCCACGGTGTACCGCCTGATGCCCGTATTTTCCTTTGACTGGCAGATGACTCCCGACTGGTCCCTGCATCTCAAAGGGATGAGATTCACCATCCAGAACCATTTGTCGGAGCAGCTGGCGCTTGGGCTTTTTGCCGACGGTGCAGGAGGCTCCTGGGCAGTAGACACAGAGCAGGGCACCCGTATGCTGCGCGTTCGTTCCTTAGTGATAGGCGTGACAACCGAGTATGATTTCTCCAGAGAAGGAGAAACCAAGCGGCTGGCCACCTTCTCAATTGGCAGCACGGTGATGACCGCTGCAGATTTGTGTGAATTCAATACAGATATGGACCGGGTCGAAGGTCACCACTATCACCCGGGCATTTTCGTATCGGGCGCGGTCGATTTCCGGTTCTGATGCTTCGTATAGCGAAGTCTGGATGTATCAAAGCCCCGGAGCTTTGCCTGCTCAACGAGATTCTTCAGCATGCGGGAGGCAGGCACAGGCTCCCTGGTCAACAGCCATAGATAGGTTGCATCTTCGCCTGACACCAGCGCACTCTGGTACTCAGAATCAACGTAGAGCACCTTATAAGGAGCCCTGAACCACCAGTAGGGCCAGACAAAGGAAACGCTGAGTTCTCCTGGTGCAACAATAAACGCGCGCCCGGTTGCCTGCTCGGCATACCCCTGTGGACTGGTGCCGTGGTTGGAAACCCGCAGACTGCCGTTTTGCAGCAAGGTATAATCCGTATAGACATGCTCCATGCCTTCTTCGAACCAGTTTTCAAATCTGGCCTGTTCGTACCAGCGGCCTGCGTATTTCCTGAAATCGACATTTTGCTGGGGCGTAGTATCGACCGCTGCATTGACCACGGCAGAAAACGCCAGGAGAAGAAAGTAGATGATTCGCTTCATACAGCATGGGAACATAGAATGACGGATTCCCTTCAGAAACGGATATAGGGAGAAGGTTCTTCGGAGACCGGAGATATCTACCGGTCAGTTCTGACAATAAGACACGTTTCTACGCATTTGAACTTGCACTATGGGGGTGGAACATGCTATGCTGACAGGGACATGACAAAACTGCAACTCTTACGCCTTTGTGCGGCATCAGCCCTGCTGCTGCCTATGTGTGAATCGTTTGACGGAGCACCCCCCATCGGGCAGGTAAAGGCCACGGATCCGGAGGCCGAAATGCTGATGTCTGAGGCTAAAGAGTACCAGAAAAACGGCAAAGAACGCAAGGCCCGGTCTGTGCTCAAAGATATTGTCCGCTACCACGCGCTGGCTCCGAATGCCCCGGAAGCCCGCTACCTGCTTGCAGGCAGTTACGAGGCTACAGATGATTACCGCGATGCATTCAAGGAGTACGGCAAGCTGATAGATCGTTATCCGCATAGCAATTTGTACGCAGACGCTCTGAACCGCCAGCTTGCGATGGCCATGGATGCAGCCAGTGGTCGCATGAAAGTCCCCGTATTCTGGGGAGCATGGGAAACGTCCATGGAAACCAGCGTGGTGGTGAACTGGCTGAGTGAGATTATTGAAAAAGCCCCGTACAATGACATGGCGGCCACGGCAAACTCTATTCTTGCCAAGTACCTGCTGGAGCAGGAGCGCCCTGACGAGGCACGCATGGCTTATGCCCGGCTCGTGGAAAAATATCCGGATAGCCGATACGCACCGGAGTCGCAGCTCATGGTGGCCAAGCTCTGGTCGCAAAGCCACACCCGCGGAGATAATAATCTGGTAAACCTGAGCAATGCCCGCGAAGCATATGAGGAGTTCAACCTGCGTTTCCCCAATCATCCGGAGGCTCGTAAGGCTTTGTCTGAAGCGGCAAACATGGATCGTCTCATGGTAAATCAACAGCTCGAAGTGGGGCGTTATTACCTGGAGCGTTCGCACGAGTATACTTCCGCCATGTTCTGCTTCGAAGATGTCATCCGCCAGAAATCAATCAATCCTGAGGCTGCTACGGAAGCGGCAAAACTTCTTAAACGTGCACAGGACGCCGCTGCAAAAGCAGCCAGATTAAAGAATTAAAGCCCTACCTATATTACCATGAAAATGCGTCAGCTTCTCTCCGCTGCAATGGCTGGAATTCTGCTCAGCTCATGCGGCTACCATCTGGGTGGTATCAAACCTGCCCACATGAAGGAAATGAACACGTTCTGCGTGGAGATGTTCGAAAACAACACGGTTCAGCCTTCCGTGGGCGTGTTCATGACCACCAATATCACGAACACTCTGCAAAGTGACGGCACATACCGGATCGCGCCTCGCAACGAAGCAGATTTCATTGTGAAAGGCACGGTCACGAACATAACGAGGGATTCTCTTACCACCAGCTCTGATGACTCTTACATCAGTACCCAGATAGGGATGACGGTTCACGTGTCGTATACGTTGATTAATCGCAAAACCGGCGAAACTATCACCAAAGGGACGACAAGCGCGCAGGGTGCCTATTTCAACCAGGCCGGCAGTACTATTTCAGCCATGGAATCTGCCTTGTTCTATGCCACCAGCCGGGCGGCTGAAGAAATTGTGCTGAACCTGACGACCTGATGATTGAATATCCAGTCAGTTTTGTCGGTCTTCCCATCGGGAATCGCGAGGACATCACCCGGCGGGCGCTGGCTGTGCTCGAATCGGTTGACTGCATATGCTGCGAGGATACCCGCAATACGGGTATGTTGCTCAGCCACTATGGGATTCGCAAGCCTCTGCTCAGTCTTCACGAACACAACGAATCCCAGAGAGCTCCGGAAGTGGCTTCACGAGCGCTTGCAGGTGAAAGTTTTGCCGTCGTGACCGATGCCGGCATGCCGGGTGTGAGCGACCCAGGGTACCGGCTCATTCAGGAATTGAAGGCAAGGGGCGTTGCCTTTACTGTTCTTCCAGGCCCCTCCGCAGTTGTAACCGCATTGGTCGGCTCAGGACTGCCCAGCGATGCATTCTTCTTCGGAGGCTTTCTGCCCGTAAAGTCAGGCCGCAAAGCATCTGTGCTGCAAGCGGCGGTGCAGGCGAGTCACACCAGTATTTTTTACGAGTCTCCCTTCCGCATCGTAAAGACAGTGCAGGCTATCATGGATATCGACCCTGAAACTCCCATCTGTGTGGCGCGCGAGCTCACCAAGGTTTTTGAGACCTATCATCGCGGTAGTGCAGCCACCCTGCTCGAAGAGTTCAAGGCAAAACCACCGAAGGGTGAAATAGTGCTTCTGATTGGCGGGCAGAACGCGCCCCGTGTGTGAGGAGAATGAGCGTGCGACCTCTCAGCCGCGCAGAGCAAAACGCCCTTGAGAGCCATCTTGAGGCGGGTGAGCGCTTGCTCTGGTACGTTCGTCCCAAATTGCTGCCTGGAAAACAGACCTTGCTCTCACTCATTCTCATACCCCTTGCCAACTGGGCGCTGGCTGGGGTGTTCTGTCTCCTGATTCTGGGAGGCCCCGATGTTGACCCCGTGGCCTGGTGGTTGTGTCCGTTTGTTGTCACAATTGCGGCAATTGTGACACTGGGACTTTTTTGCCGCTGTCTCAACCAGAGCACTGCATTTTACGCGGTCACTAATCAGCGGGCCCTGGTGATAAAGCCGCCCTTCCCGTTTTTTGGCCGTCGGGTCAGCCAATATCCACTCGCCTCCAATATGGTGGTGGAAATTGTTGAAAATCGTGACGGCAGTGGAGATGTGGTTCTGGCATACGAGAATGTTTCGCCGGATGCGTTGGGACGGCGCCCGACACTTGGCTTTCTGCGTGTCCCTGCTGTTCAGTCCGTTGCCTCGGCTTTGGAATCGGTGTCAGCATCCTTTCCTCTACGAAACGATGCAGAGCATTCCCGTTACCTGAGCTGGGCTGATCCCCGTAACAGTTTAAGCAAACCCGATACATTCTTAAGAAATATCGGCGTGGTGATGATGCTTCTCGGAGCAGGGGTATTCTATGGCAGCACCTTCCTGCTGGAAAAGCCTGTGGACTATTTCCTGCACGCGGAACGTACCGCAGGTGTCGAGGTGGCTGCCGAGAAACATGCAGATGGAAATTATATTCCTATTTACGAATACAAGCTCGCAGACGGTCGCGTGTATCGTCAGAGAGTCGATTGCGGCGGATACCCGGAAGCACACATTCCCGGGCGTCAGGTAGTTATCTTGTATTTTCCAGATGCTCCGGAGGAGGCCATGGCGTTATGGCCGCAGCAGATGTTCGGACTCGGCGCGTTCCTCGGCCTGTGGGGATTGTTGTTCATAGGCGGTGGCGCCGGCGTCTTTTCCGCCTACAAACAGAACCTGCGTAAATACCGTTCCATCACAGAGGTGTGAGTTTATAAGAAAACCGCCTTGTCCCAATGCTCGAGACAAGGCGGTGAAATCATATTTTCTGAGCAGGTCGCTTTATCAGTGCGGCACCGGAATGGTCTGCTCGCGGTCAGGACCAACGCCCACTGAACCCACAGGGCAACCTACGACTTCACCGAAGCGCTTGACGTAAGCCTTGCAGTTTTCCGGCAGTTCCTCCCAGGTAGTGCACTTGGAAATATCCTGCTTCCAGCCGGGTACGGTTTCGTAGATAGGTTCGCAGAGGTCCCAGTCTTCGATGCGGGCAGGGGGGTATTCCAGAATCTGGTCACCCATCTTGTATGCCGTGCAAATCTTGATGGTATCACGCTCGTCGAGGCCGACGAGGTTCGTCATAGCCATCTCGTCAAAACCGTTGAACATGGCAGAGAAACGAAGCACAACACCATCGGTCCAGCCGCAGCGACGGGGACGACCGGTGGTGGCGCCGAACTCGCGACCGAGCCCATGCAGGTAATCGGCAATTTCATCGTCCTCCGTCACGAAGGGACCAGCACCCACGCGGGTGGTGTAGGCCTTGCAAACGCCGATAATCTTGTCAATCTTGGTAGGAGCAACGCCGGAACCTGTGCAGCAACCGCCGGCACTGGTATTGGAGCTGGTCACG
>JAZRBC010000106.1:0-5439 GCA_045634905.1 Akkermansia sp. | reverse complement strand
GGCTTTTTCGGATATTTGAACATAATCTCTTAATGGTAAGTTATTTAATAAAAATCTGGCACACCACTTCCGGCGCTGTGCTTATCGTACCTTTTTCTTGGCCTCTTGTCGATATGAAAATTTGTCAGATGCGGATTTTTTCTCATCCCGATTCACATCGCAGAAATCGGGAAACTCACATTCCCGTTTCCCAGCGGCAGCATCTCCAGCGCAGTACTCAATACAACGGCAGGTTGCAACCATAGTTGATTTTCCAAACCTGACGTGCTCCTGTTACCATCACACAGGGAAAACTACGCGTCATTTCTGCCACCTTCGCCGACAAGGTACGGGGGATGTATTTCTTTTTTCCATGCCTGATTCCATTTTTCCACACTCTCGTCATTTGTTAAGGCATTTCAGCAAATAAGTGTGTAATTCTGCAATGTGATTGCAGAATTACACACTTTTTTCACTCTCACACCTCGGCAGTGTAAATAGAGGCTATTCCCATGCAGAGGGGGAGGCAGGTGGGGTTGGTGAAGCCGGCGCGCTGCATGAGCTCGCAGAACTGAGCACCGCGGGGGAAAGCTTCTATACTGTCGCCCAGGTAGGCGTAGGCATCAGTATTTCCCGTGACCATGCCTGCTATGCGGGGCAGCACGTGGTGCAGATAAAGCCGGTAAGGCCGCGCAAAGAGCGGATTTTCCGGCATACTGAAATCCAGCACCAGCAGGTGGCCGCCCGGGCGGAGCACCCGGCGGAACTCCCGCAGCGCCTTCTCGTAATCGGCCATATTCCGCAGGCCGAAGGCCACCGTCGCCGCATCATAGGAGCCGGACTCCAGCGGCAGGTTCATGGCATCTGCCTCCAGTACCTGGCTGAGCCCGCGGCGCACCGCCACATCCAGCATCGGGCGGCAGAAATCCGTGCCCAGCACCTCGATTTCCGGCAGCGCTTTCTTGATAGCCAGCGCCAGGTCACCCGTTCCGGTGGCTATGTCGAGCAGATTGCGGGGTTTCCATTCCGCTACCATCTGCACCACGCGGGCGCGCCACATGATATCCGTGCCCATGGACAGGATATGGTTAGCCGTCACGTAGCGCTCCGCAATAGCCGAAAAGGCAGCGTGGACGTATGCAGGATCCGGCATAGCTTATTGAATGTGAGCCAGCAGAGCATCACCAAAAGCCGTGGTGCTCACAGCCGTGCTGCCGGGAATCATCTCAGCCAGGTCAGCAGTCACCGTCTTATCCGCAATCGCTCCTTCAATAGCCGTCACAATGCGGTCAGCAGCCTCGGTCCAGCCCATGTAACGCAGCATCATCTCCGCCGAAAGCAGGAACGAACAGGGGTTCACCTTGTCCAGCCCGGCCAGCCTGGGGGCTGTGCCGTGCGTCGCCTCAAACACAGCGTGGCCCGTGCGGTAGTTGATATTCGCCCCCGGGGCGATACCGATACCACCCACCTGCGCAGCCAGTGCGTCAGAGCAGTAGTCACCATTCAGATTCAGCGTGGCCACCACCGAATGCTCCTGCGGGTGAATGAGTATCTCCTGCAGGAAAGCATCGCAGATACAATCCTTGATAATGATACCATTGGGCAGTCTGCACCAGGGGCCGTCGCCTATGGGCTCAGCGCCGAACTCGCGGCGGGCCAGGTCATACCCCCAGTCGCGGAAACCGCCTTCGGTGAACTTCATGATATTTCCCTTGTGCACCAGCGTCACAAACGGGCGGTTATTCTCAATGGCATACTGAATAGCCGAACGCACCAGGCGCTCCGTACCCTCCTTCGATACCGGCTTGATACCGAACCCGGAAGTCTGCGGGAAACGCACCTTGTTCGCACGCTGGGGGAACTCGCAGGAAAGCCAGTCAAAGAACTTCTCCGCCTCGGGGCTGCCGCATTCAAACTCGATGCCGGCGTAAATATCCTCCGTATTCTCGCGGAAAATCACCATATCCACCTTTTCCGGGGCCTTCACCGGGGTCTCGATTCCCTGGAAATAGCGCACCGGGCGCACACAGCAGTACAAATCAAGCCCCTGGCGCAGCGCCACGTTGAGCGAACGGATACCCTTGCCCACCGGCGTGGTCAGCGGGCCTTTGATACCCACCAGCAGCTTGCGGAACGCCTCCATCGTCTCATTCGGCAGCCAGGTTCCCACCGTATCAAATGCCTTCTGCCCGGCCAGCACCTCCTGCCACACCAGCGCGCGGGAGTCGCCATAGGCCGCCGTCACAGCAGCATCAATCACCCGTCTGGCAGCGCGCCAGATATCCGGGCCGGAGCCATCGCCGATAATGTGGGGAATAATGGGAAAATCGGGCACATTCAGGCCCTGAGCGGTCATGGTAATGGGCGTTCCTTCACTCATATGAATCTGACTATCGTTAAAAACTTACTCATTTGCAGCAGCTTCGGCAGCTGCAGGCTCCGTCCCGGCGGGGGAATTACTATTGGCCATGGCGCAGAATGCAAACACCGCCCCCAGCAGCAGCGGGGGAACAATCCAGAACAGAATACCATCGCGCTCACCGTCCGTGCGCGTCCTGATGCCTTGGGAATTGAAACCAGCCATAGTCTTTGTGCGCTCATTGTAGCACAATATTTTAACATTGCAACAACAAAGAATGCCACGAAACCGCTTGACGCGCTGCCGGGCATCTGCTAGAGTTGGCCGCAATGAGTGCCGCACCGCCCGCCGGGGAAGACCCGCGCTTTCTGCAGGAGCAGATCATCACCTACCTGGGCAACAAACGCCGCCTGCTCGATTTCATCGGCCGGGCTGTGGCGCAGGTGCGCGGACGGCTCGGCGCCCGCCGCCTCCGCTGTTTCGATGCCTTTGCCGGCAGCGGCATCGTGAGCCGCTACCTCAAGCAGCACTCCGACCTGCTCTACACCAACGACCTCGAGGACTACTCCCGCGTACTCAGCACCTGCTACCTCGCCAACCGCTCCACCGTGCAGGCCGCCGACCTGCCCGCGGTGCATGCCGACCTGCTGCGCCGCATCGCTGCCGCCCCACGTCCCGGACTGCTCGCCGGGCTCTATGCCCCGCAGAACGACTCGCGCATTCTCCCCGGCGAGCGGGTCTTCTACACCCGCCGCAACGCCGTCTACCTGGACACCGCGCGCCAATGCATCGGGGAACTCCCGGAGCACCTGCAACCCTTTTTCCTGGCCCCCCTCCTCTGCGAAGCCTCGGTGCATACCAACACCGCCGGCATCTTCAAGGGATTCTACAAAGATAAATCCGGGCTCGGCAAGTTCGGCGGCCGCGGGGCCAATGCCCTGCAGCGCATCCTGGCCCCCATTTCACTGCCGCTGCCCATCTTCTCCTGCTTCGACTGCGAGCACCACGTGCTGCAGAGCGATGCCACCGCCGCCGCCACCACCCTGCCGGAGCTCGACCTGGCCTACCTGGACCCTCCCTACAACCAGCACCCCTACGGCTCCAACTATTTCATGCTGAACCTACTGCTGAATTACAAGGAGCCGCAGCATCTCTCCCGCGTCTCCGGCATACCCGCCGGGTGGAACCGCTCCGCCTACAACAAGCGCACCCAGGTGCAGCTGGCGCTGGACTCCCTGCTCTCCGCCCTGCCCGCCCGCTTCGTGCTCATCTCGTACAATTCCGAAGGCTTCATCCCCCTGCCGGAAATGCTCGCCCTCCTCAGCAGACACGGGCGGGTAGAGCACATGCAGACCGACTACGCCACCTTCCGCGGCTGCCGCAATCTGCGCTCCCGCGCCCTCTCCGTGAAAGAATACCTCTTCCTGCTGGAAAAATAAGTTCCCCACGCGTTGGCCTGATAAGTGAATCATCGGCAAATGGGAATTTGAATTACGAATTACGAGTTGCGAATTACGAAGTATTGTAGTTAGGCGCGCGGAGCGCGCATTGATACTGCCGCGCCGTAGGCGCGGGAAACTTGCACATTCAAAATTCTACTTTCTACATTCTACATCCACAAATCCCAATTTGACAAGCAGAATAAGTCAGCAAATCTGAAACAGGCCCCAATCCCCGGGAGTGACGCAGAACATGCTTGACGCATCCTGATATGCGGGTATGATTGGAGCGTGAAACATTTTCAATCCATTTTCCGCTATGGCAGCTGCGCCATGCTTGCAGCGGCGCTGAGCTGCTGCACCCCGCAGACCGATAACCCGGAGCAGCTCCGCCTGGCTCACGAACAGAATGCCGCCCTGCGGCAGGAACTCGTGCGCATGCAGCAGCTCATCAAACAGGCAGGCGAGCCCGACCCCACCCTGGCAGACACCATCCAGACCCGCGAACAGGAACTGGCAGATGCCCTCAACCAGCTGAAGGAAATCAAACGGCAGAAAACCGAAGCCAAGCTCCGCACCATCGAACTCCAGGACCGGCTCGATGCCTTCCGCTCCGCCTTCCGCATGCTCCAGAGTGAAACCGCCCAGCTTTACAAACGCTCATGACCCAGGAAAACGCAACCCAGACCAGAAAGGGCAATATCACCCTCACCTGGAGCGATAAGCCCCTTCCCGCCTCCCGCCCCAGACCCGCCGCCGAGCCGCAGCCGGCTCCGGCCCCCGCGGCAGCGCACCAGACGAAGCCCGTAGCTCCCCGCGCAGAAGCACCTGCCCCCGCTCCCGCCGCCCCGGCTCCCCAGCCGGAGCCAGCCGTCGAGCCCGCAGCAGAGCCCGCTCCCCAGCCGGCCGGGAAGCAGAAATCCCGCTGGGGTTCCATCCTGTTCGACTCCGTTCTCGTGCTGGCGCTCGTGGGCATCATCGGCGGTGGCGCCTGGTACCTCCACCAGCAGCTCAACACCTACCGGGTACCCACCCCGCTGGAACTCGCTCAGGCCGAACACCTCGAGCTCTGCCAGCAACAGGCCCAGCTCCAGGATACCGCCTACAAGGCCGATGAACAGCTCCACCTCCGCGAGCGTCTCACCCGCCTCGACCTCCAGCTGGCAGAAGTCCGCCGCAGCATCGACGAACACAAACGCGCCCTTGCCAACGAACGCGACCGCGTCCTTGCCGTCCAGCGAGAAATCCGCCAGGAGGACAAATCCTCCCGCGGAGTCGCCCGCAGCATGCTCATCGGTCTGCCCATCGGCCACGCCTCCCGCAGCAATGGCAAGGTATACCCGAACGCCGTCATCCACCGCCTGGCAAACGGCCGCATCTCGCTGCGTACCGCCACCGGCCCCGTCACCTTCCCCCTTGGCCAGCTCGTCAAGGAAAACCTGCCCGATATGGCCCGCTACGCCCTCGGGCTCGATGACATGGTAGACATGAGCGACTTCACCGCCGAAAAAGGGCACACCGCCCCGAAACCGCGCAAAGGCAAGCTCATCCAGCCCCGCAGGCCCTCCACCCGGGTAGAGCCCCCCGCCAGCTACGAGCCCGAACCCGCCGCCCGCGTGGTGAACACCGATGCTCCGGCCACCCCCATTCTGGTGGAACCCG
>JAZRBC010000105.1:0-15910 GCA_045634905.1 Akkermansia sp. | reverse complement strand
GTGCCACCGGATGGTAGGCGGAGGTATCTATGCCAGGCGTATCCAGCAGCAGCCGCACCGATTCCTCGCAGCTCTGCATTACAGCATAATCCAGCAGGGAGCATACATAGTCTCCATACATAGTCGAATCCCGCACATAGCACTCGCGCACGTCAATCCCGGGCAGCGACAGAAACTTCCGCAGCTTCTCCGGCTCCGTCACAACTTCCGGCTCCACAACAGTACGTGTCTGCACATTCTCAGCCGCAGTTTCATCTCCGGCCACCACCTCAACCAGCGACTCCTCCGCCGATACCGGAACCACCGGCAGGCCACCCATCAGCACTGCACCGCACACAGGCAACACTACACGCCCCAAATCACAAAACATTACCCGGGAAAACTTATTCTGCTTCATATCGTTCCTTGTCAGACTACCACCATTGCACCACCATGTAAAGCTCAAAGCTCCCGCAAAGGGCAGAAGCTCACGACTCTCTTCACTATTCACCATTTCGCCCTTCATTATTCACTTGCTTACGGCAATCTGTTGTGCTAAAAATATCGCTACATGGAAAAAACACTTTTTCAGAAGATAGCGGACAAGGAAATCCCCGCCAGCATTGTGTACGAGGATGAGCTCTGCGTGGCTTTCCGCGACATCGCCCCGGCGGCGCCGGTGCATGTGCTGCTCATTCCGCGCAAACCTATCCCCAGCATCGCTGCCGCCACCGCGGAGGATGCCGCCCTGCTTGCACACCTCATGCTTAAGGTCGGCGATATCGCCCGCGCCGAAGGCATCGAAGCCGGCGGCTACCGCACCGTGCTCAACACCGGCGATGACGGCGGCCAGACCGTCCCCCACCTCCATATCCACATCATCGGCGGGCGCTCCCTGCAGTGGCCTCCCGGTTAGTCCGTTTCTTCCCGTCTCTACGCCCCTGCGGCCATGCCCGCACGCCAGCCACACAGCGTGCGCAGCTACGAGTGGATTACTCCGCATACCCTCGAACTCGAGCTGCCTGATACCCGGCTCCGACTCAGTTTTCTGGAGCCGGAGGTGGTGCGCTGCCGCTATGTGACCCAGGCCGTTTTTGAAAATGTGCCCAGCTACGGCGTGGCGGCAGAATACACGCCCAACCCGCCCGAGCTGCAAGCAGAAGAAGGCCCCGGCACACTGACCATCTGCACCCCGCGGCTCGAGCTGCGCATCCGCCGGATTGATGGCGGGCTGGAGTTCTACCACCGCCCCACCGGCCGCCTGCTCTGCGCGGATGCCGAGGGCATGGGCCACCGCCGCTCTGACCGCACGGGGGACGACGTGGTGTGGGTGCTCAAGCACATGCCCGAGCAGGCTCACTTCTTCGGGCTGGGTGATAAACCCTGTGCGCTCAACATGCGCGGTCGTCGCCTTGAAATGTGGGGAGCCGACCACTACAAGTTCACCACCGAAAGCGACCCGCTATACAAGAGCATTCCCTTCTTCCTCTGCCTTAACCGCGGCACCCAGTACGGAATCTTCTTCGACAACACCATGCGCTCGTACTTCGATTTCGGCCGCGACCGCGAGGACCGCATCCTCTTCGGCGCCGATGGCGGGCACATGGATTACTACTTCATCGCCGGTGCGGATGCGCTGGACACCGTGGCCACCTACACCCGGCTCACCGGGCTGCCGCCCCTACCCCCCCTCTGGGCCCTGGGCTACCACCAGAGCAAGTGGAGCTACTACCCCGCCGCCAATGTGCTGAGCGTGGCCCACCAGCTCCGCAAGCGCAAGATTCCCTGCGATGCCATCCACCTCGACATCCACCACATGGAGGACTACCAGTCCCTCACCTGGAGCCAGGAGCACTTCCCCGACCCCGCCGGCATGGTTAGCCAGCTCGCAGATGACGGGTTCAAGGTAGTCACCATTGCGGACCCCGGCATCAAGATTAACCCGGACAACTACGTGTGGCGCAGTGGATTCGAGCGCAACGTATTCTGCCGCCGGCACGACGGCGCCCTGCTCGAAGGCGACGTGTGGCCCGGCCCCTGCACCTTCCCGGACTTCACCTCGCCCGATACCCGCAACTGGTGGGCCGGGCTGCTCCGCCGCCAGGTGGCCGAAATCGGCGTGCGCGGCATGTGGGTGGACATGAACGAACCCGTCATCTTCCCCGACCGCACCTTCCCGGACGACACCCGCCACGCTTTCGATGGATTCTCCTGCTCACACCTCAAGGCTCACAACGTGTACGGCCAGTGCATGGCCCGCGCCACCCGCAAGGGCATGCTCACCCACGCACCGGACCGCCGCCCCTTCGTTCTCTCCCGCGCCGGATTCGCAGGGCTGCAGCGCTACGCCGCCACCTGGACCGGTGACAACAACTCCGACTGGGAAAATCTCAAGATGGCCAACCTCATGGTGCAGCGGCTTGCCACCAGCGGAGTCTCCTTCTGCGGGGCGGACACCGGCGGCTTCCTCGGCCACCCCACGCCCGAGCTCTTCTGCCGCTGGATGCAGATGGCTGCCTTCCACCCCTTCTTCCGCAACCATTCGAATGGCGAATACGGCGGCCAGGAGCCCTGGTGCTTCGGCCCCATGGTGGAGCAGCACGTGCGCCTCGCCATCATGGAGCGCTACCGCCTCCTGCCCTACCTCTACACCCAGTTCCACCTCTGGCACGCGCAGGGGCTGCCCATCATCCGCTCCCTTGCCCTCATGTTCCCCGAAAACCCGGACATGTACTGGCGCAGCAGTGAGTTCTTCCTTGGAGAATCCCTCTACATTGTCCCCGTGCACCACCCCGGCGAGGCAGGCCGCTTCCTCTACATGCCCCCGGGCCCCTGGTACTCGCTCTGGACCGATGCCCCCTCCCCTGCCACCGGCGAGGAGGTGTGGGTCTCCACCACCATGAACCACATCCCCGTATTTGTGCGCGGCGGACACCTCATCCCGCGCTGGCCTGTGCAGCAGCACACCGGCCAGCTCAAGTGCCCCCACCTCACCTATGACCTCTGGTGGGCACCGGAAACCACCGCCACCTCCTGCCACTACGAGGACGCCGGGGATGGCCAGGCACACCGCATCGGCATGTACCGGCTGCACCGCTTCCACTACTCCGCCACCCGCCGCAGTATCACCATCGTGCGCGAAGGCGAAGGCAACCTCGACCCCCGCGAAGAATCCGCCACCCTCGCGCTGCATGCCCTGCCCCTCGGCGCTCAGCCTGCCATCGTGGCCGATGGTGCCGCCTGCCCGGGCTCCTTCGACGACCGCCGAGTTTACCGCGCCGAAATCCCCATGTACTCCAACCGCGTCGAAATCACCCTATGAAGCAGGACACCCTCGACAAACTCGTCTCCCGCCTCGACCACCTCGACCCCGAAGAGCTGCGCAGCGTCTTCATGCGTCTCGTCTCCGAGAAAGGGCTCCTCCAGGATGTGTTTGATGCCTTGCGCGACGGCATCATCCTCTTCGACCCCGCCGGCCAGGCCCGCTTTGCCAACCGCGCCGCTGCAGCCATCTACGCCCGCCCCCTCCGGGAGCTCCTCAAGACCCCCTTCGAAACCCTCACCGGCGGCACCTGCCTCTGGGAAGACCTCCGCAACAGCGGCATCGCCATCACCCGCGACCTGCAGGTCAACTATCCCGAACCCCGCCACTATCACTTCCACATGACCCCCATCGCCGGCGGCAGTGAATACCTCCTCCTTGTCCGCGATGACACCGAGCAACACACCCGCGGCCAGGAAAACGCCGAGGCTGAGCAGATGAACCTCCTCAGCTTCATGGCCAGCGCCGTGGCACACGAGATTGGCAACCCTCTCAACTCTCTCGGGCTCAATCTCCAGCTTCTGCAGCGAAAACTCGCAAAACTTCCCGAGACCGATGCCGCCAGGCTCACCCCCCTGCTCGAAACCGCCCTGGGCGAAGCCCAGCGGCTCGATACCCTGCTGCACCAGTTCCTGCAAAGCATGCGCCCCACCCGCCTGCAGCGCCAGCCCCTGAACATGAACACGCTCATCGAGCAGGTCATCGAAACCCTCGACCCCGAAATCGCCCCCCGCGGCATTTCTGTCCACCTGGAGCTCAGCGACTCACTCCCCGAGCTCTCTGCAGACAGCACCCAGCTCTTCCAGGCCCTCTACAACCTCATCCGCAACGCCTACCAATCCATCCCCGGCGATGACGGTGGCATCTACATCCAGACCGCTTACAATGACAACGATGTCCGCGTCGTCATCTCCGACACCGGTACCGGCATCTCGCACGAGGTCATGGGCTCCATGTACGAACCTTTCCGCACCACCAAATCCAAGGGCAACGGACTCGGGCTCCTCATCGTCCGCCGCATCCTCAAAGACCACGGCGGCACCCTCGGCTTCGCCTCCAAACCCGGCACCGGCACCACCGTCACCATCACCCTGCCCAGAGCAGACCGGGTCGTACGGCTTCTCCCTTCCTGACCCCCTCCACGTCCGCCGCCCCAAGCGGCGGATATCGTCGCGGCAACGCCGCGATATCGTCTGCCAAAGGCAGATATCGTCAGCGCCGCAGGCGCTGATATCGTTTCCCATACGCCTCTGGCGCGCTCTCCCCTTCCCATTGGGAAAAGACAAAGGAAACAAAAAAATCTACCCTGCTTCAGAGCTGCAGCGTTGCCTGGCTCGCCAGTCATGCCACCCCTCACGGACAGGGAATAATTCGAACCCTCGGTACGCTTTTGACGTACACACGATTTCCAATCGTGCTTAATTAGGGTTGAAATAATCCGAATCCAATCGCTTCACCACGTACTGAGACACAGGAGACACGCCCACACCATGCTCAATCATCAGTTTTGCCATGCGGGAACCATCCACCAGCACCACCTTGGCAATGTGCTGTGATTTTGCATACTCCACCGCTTCCTTCGAATACTGACTTGTGGTAATAAAAAGTCCCTTATTGGCCCCCATGCCGGCCAGCGCCCCCACAAACTTCTGAATCTCAGGACGGCTAACCGTATTTCCCCGGTCCCAGCACTTGGCCTGAATGTAAATCTTGTTAAAGCCAAGCTTATCTTCAGAAATAATACCATCAATACCGCCATCACTCGTAGCCTGAGTTACCACGCCGGCATTTTCCTCATCACTGCCGTACCCCATAGCCATCACCAGATCCACCACCATACGCTCAAAGAACTTGAAATCCTTTTTACTCAGAATTTCGTCCAGGAGCTCGGTCTCCAGCGCACGATTCAACTCAGCAAAGGCCTCATTCATACGCTCGACGGGCGTCACCACGGCTTCTTCCACCTTCGTTACCGTCTTTTCCGCTGCAGAAGTTCCCTGATTCCTGCCGCCACTCACAAACTTTGCAAATGCGTCGTAACGCATCAAATACGCATTATTTAACTCCAGAGTGGTGTCATTCAGCACGCGGCGTCCCTCGTCAGACAGCTTACAATATCCACGTCTGGGGTACTCCAGCAAGCCAGCCTGTCGCACATAAGTAACAGCCCACTGCACACGGTCGTCAAGCATGGGCCTGCGGCCACTCGTCAACATCACCTGGCAATCCTCAGCAGTCAGCTTCAGCTTCTGAACAATATAGGGAATACAATCCCGCCAATGATGCACCTTACCATCTTGCAGAGACTCAAGAATCAACCGGTACAAATCAGAATGCTTAGGAACTGCCATGTCTCTATGCTACCCTAAAATCACATGCAGTCAAGAGCAAAACCATGTATTGTTCAAGCAAAACACGTTAGAGCAACGAAGAATAACTATTCCACTACACTTTCTCCGCAGTCGCTAAACGTCTTGCCTAGTGAAAGGAAAGGAGCTGTCCGGAGCCTGACGATAGCGTGGAAGGAGGCAAATGTCTATGCTGAAAGTTATGATTTCCCAATGGGAAGGAGAATGTGCACGCCCATGACCATAGGAAACGATATCAGCACCTGCGGTGCCGACGATATCTGCCTCTGGCAGACGATATCGCGGCTCTGCCGCGACGATATCCGCCGCCGATGGCGGCGGACCTTAGAAACGGGCACCAATGCTGAATTGAAGCACGGGATAAACGCAGAGGTCGTCGGCAATCTTGAAGAAATCGCGCCCTTCACGGCGGATGGATTGACGGAACTGCTCATCCGTGGCATCGCTCATCTGATAGTTCTCACCACGGCACCGCCAATGGCCTTTACTACTGACGGTAAGTTTGCCATCACCAATGAAACTGATACCAAGGTCGACACTGTAGTAAAAAGAAGAGCCTTCCCAGAGGGAATCCTGATAGCCGATGCCTATATAGGGATTCACGTGATTCCAGGTGTATTTTCCGCTGATTTCACCATACTGCGATTGGAGGCTGTATTCCGTACCACCAAAGTTGATTTCAGCGGGGCCATCGGCGGTGGCGCGGCAGCGCATCCTGTTCTCACCGAAGTTGAGACCTGCGGAGATGTAGAAGTTCTTCTCCTCGCCGGGAAAGTAGTCGAAGAGCAGGCCTATGTTGTCGCCGTAGATTTTCATCTGCGAGTCCATGTCTGACCAGAGTTCCTTTTCCTCGTAGCTGAGCATGGCGCCGCGCAGACGCATACGGACGGAGGGGCAGAGATTCACTGAAATACTGGCACCGGCACCCAGGGTACCCACATTCGCATCGACCCAGATGCGCGGAGAATATGACACCGGCGCAGCTACCGCCGCTGCAGAAGTCTCAGGGGTGCCGGCAGTGGACACGCCACCGCACATCAGCAGAGCCGCTCCACCTATCATCAGTAAAGATTTCGCATTCATCATAGCCTGTTCAAGACTCTAACAAGACGGCAAGGTGAAGTCAATAAAAATGAACCAGGGTTTTGATACGCGTCAGTATAATCAGACAAGCATCGTCAAATCACATTGGTCGGGCAGAATAAAAAGGTATGCTCAAGCGTAAGGAGAGATGAACGAGATACTACTCAGCGGTGGGAGCCTCCGTCTCTGCAGAGGACAGAGGAAGAGAAAGACTGATTTCGAGGCCGGATTCCCACGCACAGTCGAGAATGACGGATGATCCGTCCTCGCTGAAGACCAGGCAGTGGATGATGGAGCCGGGATAGCTCTGCGGAGGCATGTAGGACTCCGCCTCAGCAGCGAGAGCAGTGCCGCGGGCATACGCTTTGCGGAGGGCGGGAGACAAGGAGGAGGGATCAGCATCAAATTCATCCGCCGGATTCATGAGCATCACCAGCAGCCCTGCAGCGAGCGCAGGAACTCCGATCAGACAAGTGAGCAGCGCGAGAACGCGAGGCCAGACTGTACAGCGGCGAGGCTGCGGGAGGTGAGGCGAGGGCTCTGCCGAATCAACCGGGACGATAGAGGGGAAGCCGGGGGCAATATAGTAGATGCTTCGGCAGGTCTGTTGTGCACGAGTGAAGTGGCGGGTGGGGATAATCTGCCAGAGTCCGGAAGCAGAGATGGTGAGCACCTCCCCGGGAGTGACATGTACCTGCCTGCTTTCCACCTGACACAGGAGACGGGGTATCGTCAATCCGGGGCGAAGAACAAATGCAAGAAAGAGGAGAAGCAAAGCAAGCGCCACGATATCGAGCTCGCCACTGCTGAGGCAGGAGATGAATAACACGGCGCTGAAGAGAGAAATCATGAAATACCCCAGCGGCAGCAGCACGCGGTTCATCTGCAGCGCGAGGCGGTCCACCCATGCGCGGTGAGTGGCGGGCGAGCTGCAGCTGAGCATAGGCGAAGCGGTGAGCAGGTCAGCAGGCGGAGGCACGGGGGCTCCACCGGACTTCCCGGCATGGGTGCGCACATAGTCGAGCACGGCATTCACTTTTTCGCGAGGCATCTTGCCAATGGGCAGCAGGTGGCAGCGGCTATCGGCCTGCTGAAGCAGGAGCATATCGCGCTTCACCACGGCACGGCGAACCTGCGACCAGGGGATATAACTGCGAGCTCCGGCATGATTACTTTCCACCATAGCGCCGGATTCGGTGAGGGTGAGAAACTGGTCACCGAGCAGCGCAAAGCGTCGGTTCACGCTACGAATCGGCGGCCAGCAGGCGGCCAACGCTACCAGATTTCCTGCCACAACACCGACCAGGGCAGACAGCCAATCCGTCGTATCGAACGAGAGAAAAAGCGCCAGAATACCCAGTGTAGCCCCCAGATGACAAGGCAACATCAGCTTCAGAAACCACCCTGCGCCGCACGATGTGCGCGCTGCAAACTTGTAGACCATGCCACCATTTTAGCAAAAAACAGAATGAAAACAAGAGCATTTTCCTCACGGCAGAAATACATGGAAAAGCGCATTTTTCAACAGGTGTTTAATCACCTATTCAGCAACTTTACGAAACAGAAAAGAAACTCGTTTCATATGAATATTTCTACTTTTTATTAGCTAATTTCATCATATTTCAATAATACTATTTTATACGTATTGGTTTTTGTATTTTCACAAAGCTTTTCGTGTATAGCATTACACCGTTTTCTTCGGCGTTGTTATTTGTTTTTGTTTTGTTTATTGTGAATGTATATGGCACTTTTTTGCTTTATGTTTCTAAAGCCTGTCGAAAAAGTGCTTATTCTCATATCTTTTTCCGCATATAATAAGCGTATTTTCACTCATTCGAAGCAACATTTGGACAAAAATTGATAAGAAAAGCGGCTTCAAGATAATCCGTCCCATGATTACCGGAAGAGGAGAAAGCAGCCGCCAGGTGCTTAAACACCCCAGCTGGACATTTTCTCCCTTAGAAAAGGCTTCTGAAGCCAGAATTTCACGCACAGATACCCGGAAGCAGTGCTTCATCGCCGCCATTTGCCCCGTTTTCAGGCTGTTTTTCGTCGTTTTTCGTTTATTTTGCCACATTTGCGAACATTTAGAAAAATAAGGCAAATTTCAGTTTGTTATTGTTTTTCGGCAAAAACGGGAGTAGAATGCTCACATGAAGAAAAAGGCGGGACTTCTACAGATAATCCGATTTCTGGTACAGGCACTTTTCATGGCGGGAATCTTCCTGAGCTTCATGCCGAAGACGAGAGATGTGAGCAGCTGGCTGCTGCCGACCATCCTGTTGGCAGGTGTATTCTTCTGCGGCTGGGTCTGTCCCTTCGGTTCAGCGCAGGAGTGGATGGGCAGACTGGGGCGTCTGCTGCACCTGCCTCGCCTGCGTATGCCCGCGGGAGCACAGCGTTACCTGCAGCTGCTGCGCTACGCTTTCTACATGCTATCGACCATGGGTATCACCTTCGCGCTGCTGAAGGGGCCACGGGACTTCAGCTTGCTGATGAAGGGGCACATCCTGACGGTGGGCTCGGGAGTCATCATCGCATTCCTGCTCATTTCTCTCTTCTTCGACCGTCCCTTCTGCAACTATTTCTGCACCGGCGGAGCTCGCAATGGTCTGTTCAGCGTGCTGCGTATCTTCGGCATCAGGCGCGATACCGAGCAGTGCAAGCAGTGCGGTCAGTGCACCCGCAACTGCCCGATGAACATCGACGTGGCCCGCACGGATTTCGTACGCCACCCGAACTGCATCGGCTGCATGCAGTGCGTCTCCTCCTGCTCGAAGGGCTACCTGAAGTACGGCCTGATGCCCCCGCTGAAAAAGAAATAAGCGAAGCACCAACACGGATTCTTTTCCACGGGCAAGCCGCCACCAACACGGCTTGCCCGTTTGTTTTCGACACATAAATAACCACCAGCCGCGCGACAAATTGGACTTTGGCGGCATGAACTTCATCGGAGCACGGGACTTTCCTGTCACGGCGTAGGCAAAGCCGAAGACGGAAGTCCCGATTAAACTCTCCGTGATTTACGGGACTGAAGTCCCGTGCTCCGAAAACAACTTCAAATTTGTTGTGCTGCAAGAGCAAAAACCAGCCCGGGCAGCAGGAGCCGGGGCTGGTTTTCAGCGGAATGCTGGCGCGAGAAGACTAGGCGAGCATCCGGAAAAGCTCGGCCTGCTCACGAAGGAGGGCGAAGGAGTGGCGTACCATGGCACGCGTCTCATTCAGGAGATTGAGGTAGAGGATGCCATTGCGCATGTCGAGCACGTCCTCCTCAGCGCGGATGAGGTGGTGGCGGATGCATTCCGCAAACTCAGCCTTGAGGTCGCCGGACTGCTCCATCATGGCCTCGATACCGGCGCCGCCATCGCCCTGCAGCTTGAGACTGAGCCCCGGGAAGCAGGCTGAGATGCGGTTGCTCATGGAGAGGAGATCTCTCCCCTGCTCAGCGGTAAGCCCCACGTGGTTGTTGTCGATATGCTTGTAACTGGCCTTTACCAGAGTGAAGAGGCACTCGGCCACCTGCTGGCTGCTGTCGTGCAGGCGCAGGACGAGCTGGCCGCGGTCGTAGAGGCGGGCGGGCAGGCTGTGCAGGCAGGGGAGAATCTGGTCTTCCTTCACAGCCTCCAGGGTGCGGTTGAGCTCGCGCGCCTTCTTGCGCAGGCGCTTCAGAGCGCTGTAGTCCTCCGCCAGCAGAGCCTTCACCGTGGCGCGGTAGATGCCGTAGGCGCGTCCGAGACGGTCCACAGAGGCCTCGCCGAGGTCGCGGAGCACTGCAGGAGAATCCAGGTTGAGCTCCGGCAGGGGCTCGGCATTCTTGCGGCGGTGCAACCAGGCCGACTTCACCAGAATGCCGCCCGCCAGCACCAGCATGGCACCGATACCCCACATACCGCCAGCCATCATGACCGAGGCCGTGACAGCCGCCGCCACAAAGGCAGCCAGACCGGTCATGAACCAACCGCCTATAACCACCATCACACCAGTGATGCGATATACCGCACTGTCGCGACCCCAGGCGCGGTCTGCCAGCGAACTACCCATGGCCACCATGAAGGTGACGTAGGTGGTGGAGAGCGGCAGCTTGAGCGACGTAGCCAGCGAAATCAGCAGGGCGGATACGGTAAGGTTCACCGAGGCGCGCACCATGTCGAAGGCCGTTCCGTCGTCCTCCGAGAGCTCCAGCGGCTGGAAACGCTTACCCACGAAGCGGGCCACAGGAGCCGGCGTAATGCGGGTGATGAAGCGAGCGGCGTGCAGGGTCCACCGCACGGCAGCACGAGCCGGCAGGCAGGAGCCGAAGCATTCCTTGGCCACACCATTGCTGCGCGCCAGCTTCACCTCGGTCTCAGTCACCGTGCGGGCCTTCTTTGAGAAGCAGAGGGCGAGCACCATCACACCACCCGCAACGAGCAGGTACCAGATATTCGCCTGCACCGGGTCGGCCAGAGAAGCCATTCTGAGCGACTCCAGCGAGCCTCCGGCTGCCACATGAGCACTGGCAATGTGGTAAGAGGATTCTGCCGCCATGAACACGCCGATGAAGTTCACCAGGTCATTGCCCGCAAAGGCGAGCGCCAGCGCGCAGGTACCGGCCAGCACGGTGATACGCAGGGTATTCACCCGCAGACCATACTGCAGGATAAAGGAAACCACGAACCAGAACACCAGCGTGCCGGACACCACCAGAGCGATATTATCATTCAGGTACTGCAGCATCTCAGGCGTGACCACCGAGCTGTGCTTGAGCCCCTTGAAGACGGCAAAATAGCTGATAGCGGTAAGCGAAGCTGCGCACCAGAGCGAGCCGATATACTTATAAGCCACCTGATAACGGAAACTGAACAGCAGGCGGGAGAACCACATAACCACACAGCCGCAGGTAAATGCCACCGCCACCGAGCAGAAGATGCCGGAGATGATGGTGAGCGACTTCGAGCTGTTGATGTAATCCCCAAGGTCCCCTGCTCCGCCCTCGTAAAGAGTGAACAGAGCCACCGCCACCGCAGCACCCAGCAACTCGAATACCAGCGACACCGTGGTCGAGGTCGGCAGGCCGAAAGTGTTGAAGAGATCCAACAGGATGACGTCCGTGAGCATCACGGCTAGGAACAGAATCATCACCCCATGGAAGGAAAACTGAGCCGGCATAAACACACCGCTGCGGGCAATCTCCATCATGCCGCCGGACAGCGATGAGCCGATTACTATACCCACGGCCGCCACCGCCAGCACCACGCTGCGGCGCGCCGCATTGCACCCCACCGCCGAGTTCAGGAAATTAGCCGCGTCGTTTGACACGCCTACCACCAGATCGAACACAGCCAACAAGAGCAGGATGCCCAATATCGCTATATACATTTCGTTCATACGCCCCTACTCTACCACAGGGGCGTCCCGGTCCGCACGTTTTCTAGTGTGAACAATACGCCACATGCCATGTGGCGGTTTTGTCACACAGCTATTTGTCTCCGGCTTCAGGGCAACTTGAAGTAAAGAGCCCCGGGCTCGGCAGGATGGTAGTAGCCGGGGATGATACCCTGGGCAGTAATGGCGTTGATTCGCATGGATTCAGGCTTCTCGAGCCTCACCTCCTTGCCGAGGCGCACGCGCACCATACCGCGGGGCTGCTTCTTCATGCTGCGGAAATCCAGCGTGAGCTCCCGGCAGGTGAGCTGCAGCCTGCCCTGCACTGTCTCCGGGCGGAGTTCTACTGCAGAGGCCAGGCCAGTGCGCAGAGATTTACCATCGGCACCTCTCAGGCGCTGGTGGGCGGGGATCTTCACATTGTAGCCGGGAGCAGAATCGACCGCCAGCGTGAGTTTCTCCACCGCCAGCAAAGAGTCTGTCGCCAGCACCCGGCTTCCGGCAGCCAGCTCCAGGCTGCTGAGCTGAGCCAGAGTCCCGGGCTGCAGCTGCAGCGTAGCGCCAGCGGCCAGTTTCACGCCACCCTTGTGGCCGTAGAAACCGGCAATTTCGGACGTGCTTTCCCGGTGCTCACCACCCTCGATGTATTCTTTCTCGGCATGCACGCCGGGGTGCATCACATAGCGTCCACCGGGCTCCACTGTCACCGTACCGATGAGGCGGGCGTGGCTCTCCAGCTCGAAGGCCGCCCCTTTCATCACGCGTACATTCATGGCAGCATCGGCGTAGTGCCAGTCGTCCTTCCGCACCAGAGATGAAGCAGAATCCCGCGTGTGCACCGTACCCACGCCGTGCTTCGTATGGGTACCGCTGAGTTTCACTGTGCCGCTCTGCACCGTGAAGTGGCTGTCCGGGTGGGTGAACAGAGTACGGATGCTATTGAGCACCCAGGTTCCTCCTGCAGCGTAGGTGATACCCAGCGAAGCACCCTTTGTATCCCGGAACGAACCGGAAAAGGTATGATTTCCCGGTTCCCTGAAAGTCAGTTCCGCGTGGCTGGATGTATTGGTGATAACGGCTTCCTCCGTGAGCGCGCGTATGGTGAATCCCTCCCGCTTCTCGCCCTGGGTGAGGTACCAGTCCATCTTGTTGCCCATCAGGTCAAGCGATCCACCACCATGACCGAAGGTGAGGTCGCGGTAAATCTGCTCCGTGTTCCTGATAGAGACGGTGGATCCCATATTCACCAGCACGTTGTAGGCCGCGTAGCCGTCCTGCTGGTCGAGCAGAGTGCTGCCCGGACCGCCCACATTGAGAAGCACCTCGTTCTTGCCCTTGCCGCAGATACGCAGCGTGCCGCTGCCTACCTTGCGCCACTCACGCGTGGCAGCGGCATCGTCGTTGCAAAGCTGCAGATTGAGCGTCGCCCCTGCATCCACCACCAGACCGGCGGAATCCAGCTGCTGCTTTCCGGCAGCCACCACGTTGAACTCCACCCCCTTGTGCCCCATGGAAGCAAAGTGCAGATACCCCACCCCCAGGTCGGTATCCTCATCCACACGCAAGGTGTAGGAAGCGCCATCCTTACCCGCCTCGAACACCAGATTCTGGGTCAGGAAGAGCCGGGAATAGGTCAGTCCCCCGGCCGCCTTCGCCTCCTTGTCTACCACTACCACACTGTCGGTAGCATTCAGAAACTCATCACCGTAGGAATACCAGGCATCCAGATTCCGGAGCGGCGACAGCGATTTCCAGGTGCGCTGACCGCTCTCCACGGCGTTGAAGGCGGCATTCCAGTTCTTATCGTACAGATTGCCGGAATCATCACGCAGGTAACCACGGGCGGGGGCGGCAGTGAACCTGACGCCATTCACCTCGTCCGCAGCATCGCCTTTGCCGGGCTCCGATTTTGCACCAGCGATGACGACCTCGCCTTTTACCTTGCCCATATCCACGCAGAATGAGGCCTCCGCCATCACCCGGCGTGTCCACTCCAGAGCCTCGCAGCCCTGGGTCTGGCGGTTGCCGGAGGTGCTGCCGCGGTGTGCCATCAGGAACTTGAACTGCCCATCTGCGGCATCCCACACGAAGTAAGGGCTGCCGGAGTCTCCCTGAGTCGAGCCGAAGGGCAAGGGCGAGGATTCACTCACCCCTTTCACAGCCCAGGAGTCAGTACCTATCACCATACCCAGCTGTACATTCTTATCATCGTGAGAGGTCACCCAGTCCGCCAGCTTCGCTATACCGCCCACCAGATACGTGTCCTGTATACTCTCGTCGTAGTTCCGCTCATCTGCCCCGCGGCGCTGCTGCAGGCCTCCGCCCACGCGGTACAGCAGCTCGCCTTTCACCTGCGCATTGGCTCCGCCGGTCATGGGAGCCATGGGAGCATCCGTCACCACCTTGCTCAGGCGTGAAAGCTTGTAGTCATTCATGGCTCCGTGAAAAATGTGATTCACGAAACGGTTTTTCGCGCCATATTCCTCAATGGTCACGTAGCGAGGCGCATGTGATTTGCCCACCTCATTGCCGGAAAACACCGGATAAAGCCGCGAAGCATTGTGCGCCACGGTCACCACATAGTTCGGGCCCACACAGGTGATGTGGCCGCCATCCACCACAGAATCGAAATCTATCATCCCGTGCGGCAGCGTATAGGGTTTCAAGCCGTCGCGGTAGTGAATCTGCACCCCGCCGTCGCGCTGGCGGATGTGGTCGAGCAAGGCATTCGTGGTGCCGGTGACAAAGCGGCCACAGTTGGTCGCAAAATCCACATAGGTGAGGTCCGATACCTGGTCATGTCGTACTGCTGCCTGAGCCGTCACCAGGCCGGCCAGCAACACCAGAGAACGAAAGAGATGAACGGGAAGATGCAGTTTCATATGCGCACAAATCGGGACTTCATCTATAACATAATAATACTCCGGTATCAACCATAATTTACAGATTGACTTCTCTGCCGGACAGTGTAGAATAACAGGAACACATAGAACTGTTATGTTACAGATTAAACCTTTTCTCACTTGTTTCCTGCTGGGATTCACCACCATAAGCCTGACCAGCTGCGATGACCAGACCGGCAGCACCCAGCCGGATGCTGTGGCGCAGAACACTTCCGAAATCCACACCCTGGCCGACCTGGTGGGCAAACGCGCCGGCTCGCTGACGGGCAGCCTGTTCCAGGGAGTGCTGGAAAAAGTGCAGCCCGGCGTGGCTGAGTACAAGACTTTCAACTACAACCAACCCATGGTGCAGGCTCTGCGCACGGGTAAGATTGATGCCGCGCTGGCCGATGAACCCATCGCCCAGCTCTGGGCTGCCTACTACCCCGAGGAGCTGTATGTGGCCTTCACCTTTGCGGATGATTACTACTCCTTTGCCACGCGAAAGGGCGACCCGCTGAATGCAAAAATCAGCGCCGTCATCCAGCAGCTGGAGCAAAGCGGCGAGCTGGAAAAGTTCAAGGAAAAATGGTGCAAGAACACCGACCCGGAACGCAGCGTGACCAAATGGACCCACAAGAAAGATTTCGATGGCAGCGCCGGCACCATCCGTTACGCCACCGATCCCTCTCAGGTACCCATGTCCTATCAGTCTAACAATGAGCTCAAAGGCATGGATATCGAGGTTCTCAACCGTGTGGCCTACGAGCTGAACATGAAGGTGGAATACACCAAGATGACTTTCTCCGAACTCATCGATACCCTGAACAAAGGCAAGGCTGACCTCGTGGGCGGCTCCATGTCCGTGACCCCCGAGCGCCAGCAAGTGGTGGAATTCGTGCACCCCTACT
>JAZRBC010000104.1:0-30163 GCA_045634905.1 Akkermansia sp. | reverse complement strand
ACACCGTTGCCGATGATGTTCACCTTATTATCCCAGAGAATGCCGGAGGGAACCAGGTGAAGCACGTACTTCTGGCCGTTTGCAATGACGGTGTGCCCCGCATTGCTGCCACCCTGGCTGCGCACAACAAGGTCGGCAGTCTCCGTAAGGAAATCGATTACCTTACCTTTGCCTTCATCTCCCCACTGGGAGCCAATTACTAGTGTGTTCATGTCGTCAGTAAGTTATTTGGCTGCGTTAATCATCTCCATGAAGCGACCGAAGGTCTTGCCATTTCTGGCTTCGGGGGTGTACTCCAGGCCGGCGGCAAGCTTCTCGCAGCAGCAGATGCCGTCCACGCTGTCATCATTCAGGTTGATGTGGGTCACCTTCACGTCGGAGGGCAGAGTATCGGCATCGAGCACAAAGCTGTGGTTCGGAGCTGTGATTTCAACCTTACCGGTGGCCAGATCCTTGGAAGGCTGATTGGAACCACGGTGGCCGAACTTGAGTTTGCGGGTCGTGCCGCCAAGCGCGATACCAAGCACCTGGTTACCGAGTCCCAGACCGAAAACAGGAAGCTTACCAAGCAAGGACTTCACCGTCTCAATCACACCAGTAAGAGCCGCGGGGTCGCCAGGTCCGCTGGAAAGGAAAAGGCCTGCGGGATTCATGCTCAGAATCTCATCTGCGCTGGTGCCGGCAGGAACCACAGTCACTTCACAACCATCCTGACGAAGAGCACGGAGAGTGCTGTTCTTGATACCCAAATCCAGAGCTACAACCTTGCAGCTCACAGGTGCCAGAGAGCCGTAATTTGACATATCACCAGCCGTTTTATTCGGCAACTTCCACGGGCGGGATTCTCCCTGCCATACATAAGCAGAAGTGGTACTCACTGTTTCAGCAAGAGGCGCGCCATCGAGCAGAGCGGCCTCCTTGGCACGAGCCACAGCATCCGCTGCGCTCAGCTCTGTGGTCACACAGGCGCGCATGCTGCCATGGACACGCAGATGACTGGCCAGGCGACGAGTATCGACCCCTTCAATACCGGGCGTGTTATGTTTCTTGAGCCATTCGCCCATGGGAACATCAGCACGCCAGCTGGAATGGCGGCGGGAAAGCTCACCAATCACAATGGCTGCAGCCTTGGGTGCCGGACTTTCGCTATCTTCATCGACAATACCGTAATTGCCGATGAGTGAATAGGTCATAGCAAGAATTTGTCCGCAGTAGGTGGGGTCAGTCATGATTTCCTGGTAACCCATTACCGCCGTGTTGAAGCAGGCTTCTCCTGTAACCGTTCCAGCAGCACCTATGGAGATGCCCTCGAAAATGGTTCCGTCTTCTAATGCCAGAATTGCTTTCATGTGTTAATTTAAGCCGTGGCATTATACACAACGCCACTCCGATTGGCAAGGCAATAATCTCACGTAGGACAAAATTATACACGCGCACATGCGCGTGCGAACAGATAAACGAAAAATTCGTCATTTTGATTAAGATAGCTTGCATTTCTGCCGCAACTGTGCTTATAATGATTTATCAGGAGAGAGCCATATACTATGAGCTCCGAGAGATAACCCCAAGCAGCATTTTAAAGTTATGGACAACAACGAAATCAAAGATACTCAAGTGACACCGGAGGCAACACCGGCTCCCTCCGCCGACACGTGCGACCGTCTCAACGCTGCGCGTCAGTATGCCTGCGAGCAGTACGAGAAGATTCGCAAGGCTGCCACGGACCAGATGGAGAACGTGCGCGCCTACGCCGGCCAGGCTCGTGCTCAGATTAACGAGAGCTGGGACAAAGCCCGCTGCCAGATGAATGAAGGCTGGGACAAGGCTCGCGTGCAGATGAACGAAGGCTGGGACAAGACTTGCTCTGCCGCCAAGGAATACCACAAGGCTGGCGAAGAGTACGTGAAGAGCAATCCCACCGGCAGCATTCTCGGCGCACTGGGTGTCGGAGTGCTCATCGGTCTCCTGCTGGGCGGCTCTCGTCGATAATTTCATACTGTAAATCATGTTTCATCTCTTCAATAGCAGGGAACAGAATTCCGTGCTGCGCGAAGAGGCGGGTGCTGTTGTGCGACAGGTCCGCTCCGTTGCGCAGCGCGCAGTTGAGCACACCAGTGCACTGGGAGCTCTGTTTTCCGAAGAGGTGAAGGAATACACGGCACACCAGCTGCAGCGACTGGCCATGATTATTGTGGCCTGTGTGCTGCTGCTGGCAGCCTACTTCCTGTTGTGTGCTGCGGCTGCGGCGCTGCTGAGTATCTGGCTGCATCCGGCTCTGGCTCTCGCGGTTGTATTTCTTATCAACCTGATAATGGCCGCAGTACTGTTGCTCAAGGCTCGCCGCATGGGTGGCAGAAAACTGGCCCCGGCGACAGCAGAAGAACTTAAGAACGACTGGCAATGTCTCAAATTACTCTGCAAGGAAAACAACAAGCCCTGATGAGGGTTGCGGCAAGCCGGGTAGCTGTACTTGATGCAGCAGCATCAACCCGGCAGCATGCAGACCGCTGTTTGCGGTCTTTGCCTGTATCTCCCGCTACCATCATGAAAATCGGAGCAGCAGCTGGAGCCGCAGCTACTGTAATGGGCACACTGGCGGGACTGCGCCGTCGCCGCAAGGCTGCAGAAAAAAAAGCCGCCGCCAAATCCTCGCCAGCCGGACAGACCCTCCAGCTGCTCTGGCAGCTTCTGGTACCATCATTACTGCCGGTACTGCAAAAAATGCTGCAGAAGCGTCTGGATACACCGGCCAACGGTGGTCACAGTTCCACTTTTTGAAGCTACACATGAAAAAGGTTTTCGTATCGGGCGCATTTAATGTGCTGCATGCCGGGCATATCCGTTTTTTTGAAGACGCACGGGCTCTGGGTGACTACCTGGTGGTATCATTTCCTCCTGCGGATTTACTGTGGTCGCTGTATGATAAGAAGTCCGTACTGGATGACGCAGACAAAACGGCTGTCATTTCTGCGCTGTCCATGGTAGATGAAGTCATTCTTTCCACGGATAACGACCCGGCCTTGTCTTTTAAATCTGCTTTCAAACACATATCTCCCCAGATACTGGCCGTCACGACGGATGACCAGTACATTGAAGCCAAACGCCGCTTCTGCGAAGAAAACGGCGCCGAACTGGTAGTGCTGGAAAAAACGCTGCCGGAAAACAGTAAGACTTCGTGCACGCAGGTTTTGTCGCGCATCAAGGCACCGGCACATGCGCCCCTGCGTGTCGATTTTGCAGGTGGCTGGCTCGATGTTCCCGAGAATTCAATTCCGGGCGAATACGTGGTCAACTGCGCCATATCTCCAACTGTTTCTCTCAAGGACTGGCTGTACCGCCAGGGAGCAGGGCTTGGAGGCAGCGGCGGCTGGAGTGTACTGAATGGCTGGGACCCGGTTGCCTCGGAGCTCGGCCTGGGGGTAGGCTGGCAAGACCCGGCAGTTATCGCGGAAACCGGAGCCTGCGTATGGAAATCCGGAGAAAAGCCTGTTCTGGATTTCAAGAACACCGGTGAGTTCCTCAGAGGATGCATGGCTGTATATGACACACGGGTGAAGCATTATACGCCCGGGTTTGTCGGGTATAAGCGCGCCTACGACCGCATTGCCAAGGCTGCCCGGATTGCCAGACTCGGCGTTCAGCAGCAGGACGTTTCTGTTCTTGCTGTCGGGGTGCAGATGAGTTATCAGCTGCAGCTGGAAGAAGGGATGCAGCCTCTCCCTGAAATAGGCGCTCAGCTTGCCCGCAAATATTGCGGCGGCGGATTCGGTGGATATGCTCTTTACCTCTACGAAACCCCGGAAGCCAGAGATGCCGCAGTTGATATGTGCGAGGACATGTACCCCATTGAACCCTACTGCCGGACTTTCGGCAAGGATGAACAAGTGCCCTGGAGTCCCCGCTTCCTGGAACGCCTCCGCAAGCGAGGTGTCATCAAATAACCCGTAAATCGCTCTCTTATGCCAAAAGTATTTGTATCCGGATGTTTCGATGTGCTCCACAGCGGGCATATTGCTTTTCTGGAAGAAGCCGCCAGCTATGGCGATGTTTATGTTTCAATCGGTTCTGATGCCACCGTCATGGCTCTCAAGAACCGGAAGACCATGTATTCAGAGGAAGAGCGTAAATATATGCTCGAAGCCATTCGCTATGTCAAGAAAGTATATATCGGCCCTGATACCGGCAAGATTCTTGACTTTGCCCCTCTGCTGGATGAAGTGAAGCCGGATATTTTCTTCGTCAATTCCGACGGCACCAGCGATGCCAAGAAGGAATTCGTGGAAGCAAAGGGAATCCGCTACATCACCAGCACACGAATTCCCCACGCCGACCTGCCAGAGCGCTCTACAACCAGCATTCGCCAGTCTCTGAATAAATGAAAGAATCTCAAATAACATATCACGTAGGCGAAAAGGGAACCCGCCCGTGGGGAGAGTGGCAGGTGCTTGACCTGCAATCGCACGTAGTGGTTAAAAAACTACTGGTGTATCCCGGAGGCCGCCTCTCTCTGCAGCGCCACCAGCACCGGACAGAGCGCTGGATTGTGACAGAAGGCGTGGCTACCGTTCTCTGTGATAAAAACCTGATGCACCTCAATGTGGGCGAATCCATCATGATTCCCTGTGGAAGCCTGCATCGACTCAGCAACCGGGGGACAGCCCCCCTGGCTCTCATTGAAGTACAGATAGGCAGCTATTTGTCGGAGGAAGATATAGAACGATTTACAGACGATTACGGTCGCGTTGAATAACTCAGAGACACTATGACTCAGAAACTTCACTCAGCCTGGGATAAAGTTGATGGTATTCTGGTGATTAACCTGGACACCAGCAGAGAACGCATGGATAAATTTCTTCAGGACAACGAAGGAAATTTACCCCTGGATAAGGTAAACCGACTCAGCGCGGTACTTGGCAGAACCTTGGATAGTTTTGGTAAACCTCCCTGGTTCACCGAGCGCACCGCAGAGCGAGCCTCGTATTGGGGTGGCGCTGGCGGTTGTACCTTGTCTCACGCCAAAGCCATATTGACAGCAAAAGAGAAAGGCTGGCGCAATGTGCTCATCATGGAGGATGATGTGGTAACTGGCCGGAATCCGGATGCTCTGGCAATGTTGGAATACGCTCTTCAGAATCTGGAAGGCGACTATATGCTTTATCTGGGCTATAGCCGACCGACACCTTATGGGAAATGTGTTCAGAAATCCGGAGAACATGCACTCTGGCAGGTGGAAGGGGTTTTGTCAACCTTTGCCTACCTTGTACCTGAAAGCATGTATGACCGTTTGCTGGCAGCCATGCCTACCGAGGAAACAATCTGGGAGTGGATGTCTATTCACCGCGCTATTGACACCTTCTACAAAGACACCGCAGCCAGTATGCCAGGTGTGAAAATCTATGCCATTCAGCCGGATCTTGTGGTGCATATTGATGGTATGTCGGATGTAAGTGGCTCGGCTGTGACCTATACAGACAAGTACGACAATACCTTGACTCCGCACAGCTACACATCGCCTGCCGGAATAATGCATGTGCTCGGTACTCCTTTCCGCCGTCTCAAAGTGAAATTGAATGCCATCCGCACCCATCGCCGTGCACTGAATGGAGGCTTACCCGGCTTCCGTAAACGCCGCAAAAAGTAAGGAATCTTTCAATTTTTTACACTGGTGGCATTGATTAAGCTTGAAAAATCCGTCTGAACAGGCCATATTAGTGGCTCACTTAGCTAGATATGTCTGAACCGAAAGAACGCAAGACTCTGGAAGAACGCAACCAGGCAAGCGACCTTGAGCGCCTGCGCCACTCCTGTGCGCACGTGCTGGCTGCTGCCATTTGCCGAATCTGGCCGCAGGCCCAGCTGGCCGCCGGTCCCGCCATTGAAAATGGCTTCTATTACGACATCGAACTTGACCACAACATCTCCACTGCCGAATTCGAGCAGATTGAGGCTGAGATGAAGAAGATTGTCAAGGAGAACCAGACATTCGAACGAACTACCGTGACACGCGATGAAGCCATGGCTCTTGCTCAGAGTGGTGAGCTCGGTGCCGGTGGCCCCCGCAGCGTGGCTTCCAAATTCAAGGTTGATTTGCTCAATCGCATTCCCGAAGGCGAGGAGATTTCCATTTTCCGCAACGGTGAATTTACCGATCTTTGCGCCGGTCCTCATGTAGGACGCACCGGCAATTGCAAGGCTTTCAAGATTATGAGCGTGGCTTCTGCCTACTACATGGGCGATGCCAATGGTCCCCGCCTGCAGCGAATCTATGGCACCTGCTTCCCGAACCGCACTCAGCTGGACGAACACCTGGCCCGTCTGGAAGAAGCCAAGAAGCGTGACCACCGCCGCCTGGGGCGCGAAATGGGGCTGTTCACCATCGATGAAATGGTGGGGCAGGGTCTTGTGCTGTGGAAGCCGAAAGGCGCCATCATCCGCCGTGAACTGCAGGATTTCATCACCGAAGAGCTCGACCGCATCGGCTATTCCCAGGTGTTCACACCCAATATCGGCAAGCTCGACCTCTACATGACCTCCGGCCACTGGGAGCACTACAAGGAAAGCCAGTTCCCGCCCATTCCGGACCCGGATGACTTCAAGCGTCTGCGTGACGAAAACGCTTCCTGCGCCGACCTCTTCAACGCGCTGGATACCCGCACCATCAGCGGCTTCATGCTCAAGCCCATGAACTGCCCGCACCACATCCGCATCTACGCTAATGACCCGCATTCCTACCGCGACCTGCCGGTGCGACTGGCAGAGTTCGGTACCGTGTACCGCTGGGAGCAGAGCGGCGAGCTGGGCGGCATGACCCGAGTTCGCGGGTTCACCCAGGACGATGCCCACATTTTCTGCCGCCCTGACCAGATCAAAGAAGAAGTGCAGCAGTGCATCGGTATCGTGAAGCATATTCTCGGGACACTGCAGATGAATGACTATCGCGTGCGTCTTTCCCTGCGCGACAAGGATTACTGCGACCCGAAGTACGTCGGCACCATCGAGAACTGGAAGCTTTCCGAGCAGGCGCTGCGCGAGGTGCTTACCGAAGAAGGCTTCGACTACATCGAAGCCGAGAACGAGGCCGCATTCTATGGCCCGAAGATTGACTTCATCGTACGCGATGTCATCGGCCGCGACTGGCAGCTGGGCACAGTGCAGGTGGACTACAACCTGCCGGAGCGCTTCGACCTCACCTATACAGGGGCCGACAACAAGCCGCACCGCCCGGTCATGATTCACCGCGCGCCCTTCGGTTCCATGGAGCGCTTCACCGGTCTGCTCATCGAGCATTTTGCCGGTAAGTTCCCCACCTGGCTGGCTCCCGAGCAGGTTCGTGTGCTGCCTATCTCTGAAAAGGTGGCCGAATTCGCCGAGCAGCTTCGTGCCAAGCTGGCAAACAAATTCATCCGCGTCAAACTGGATGATGCTCCCGATAAGATTGGCGCCAAGATTCGCAACGCCCGTCTCGACCGCGTGCCTTACATGCTCGTAGTCGGCCAGCGCGAGGCGGAAGAAGGCAAGGTCTCTGTCCGTCACCGCGAGCTGGATGTTGTCGGCACCATGGACGTGGATGCTTTCATCGAATCCCTCGAACAGGAAATCAGCCAGCGCCTCATCCGCCCGGCTCTGCAACCCGAAGTAAAAGAACAATAAACCTTTCTCTGCGGTAGCGGGCCGGACCGTGTGCCTCCCGCTGCCGCAGAACCCCAGGACTAACCAAGAACACACACAAGTGGCAGCCCCCCAGAAACCCAATAACACCGCCAGCAATCGTCCCCAGCGGGACAAAGGCGGCAACAAAGCACCGCAGATCCGCGTCAATGACCGGATTCGCGCCCCGAAGGTACGAGTCGTCACCGCCAAGGGTGACCAGCTCGGTGTCATGGCCACCCGCGATGCACTCGCCAAGGCCAAGGAAATCGGACTTGACCTCGTTGAGGTAGCGCCGAATGCAGACCCGCCTGTATGCCGTCTCATCGACTACGGCAAGTTCAAGTACATGCAGGCCAAGCTGCAGAAGAACAACAAGTCCAAAGTGACCAAGATGAAGGAAGTGAAACTTCGCGTAGGCACTGACGTGAACGACTACAACGTCAAGATGGCCCGTACGGAGCAGTTCCTTGACCACGGGCACAAGGTGCGTTTCCAGCTGCGTTTCCGCAATCGTGAAAATGCACACCGCGAACTTGGTCTTGATGTGATGGCCAAAGTGGTGGAAGACATGAAAACCATGGGGCAGGTGGATCAGCCTGCCAAACTTGCCGGCAACACGGTAACGATGGTGCTTGCTCCGCTTCCCGCCAACCAGCGCGTGAAGAAATTCAAGAAGTACGAAGAAGCAGATTTCGACACCGAATCAGAGGAGTTTGATGCCTCTGATGATCTGGGGGAGGAATAATTCTTCCTTTTACCCGTTTCACCTTTCAACCCGCCGCCAGCACATGGCAGCGGGTTGTTTTTTAATGCACTTTCTTAATCACATACGTCACAACCCCGAAAAACTCGGCCCTGGATTCAGAGTTGATATCAATGGGCTCATAAGCAGGGTTCGCCGGCAGAAGACGCACCCTTGATTCCTGCCGCTCAAGGCGTTTGACCGTGAACTCCCCATTAAGCGCGGCGATGATTATTGCCCCGTTGACCACGGTTGCGCTGCGGTCCACCACCAGCACATCGCCATCGTCTATACCGGCACCCGTCATGCTGTCGCCACGGGCTCGCACAAAATACGTAGCCGCAGGGTGGCGCACACAAAGCTGGTTCAGATCCAGCGTGCCATTCAGCTCCCCCACGGCAGGTGAGGGAAATCCTGCGGCCACGCCTTCGGCAAAATAGGGTATTCCGGGAGTTTCTTCCATAGCGGAAGTTTAGCATATCACCCCGGACCGGGACAACGCAAAACCGCGCCACCCGACACAAAGGATGGCGCGGTAATGAAACAGACGGTCTTTCTTATCAGAAACTGTCAGCTGCATCCATGTGCCCTTCCGGCGTTGCCGGAGCAGGAACAGGAGTCGCCTCCGGCGTGGGAGCGGGCTTATCACCGGGTTCTACAACAGGGTTGTTATTATGTTCCACAATAGTGTCGTTCTCTTCATCCTCTGCCGCCTCAAGCTGAGCCTGATTCTCACTCACAGGAACAGGAGCAGGTGCCGCCACGGGCTGCTGCGGAGCCAGGCTCAGAGGCTGACGAGTCACCGGATCCACCTCTACGCCGTTAATCAGCATGCGGGTCTTGATCTGCCCGGTATTCGGGTCGTAGACGCGGCTGGTCTGCACTGTCTGCATCTGACCATTGGAGCCCGAGGAAAAAGAGAAGCTGCTGCTGCTCATCTGCACATGGCTATGCCCCATGGCATTGGGCTGTGCCGCCCCCGGAATGGGCAACGGAGCAGGGGACTGAGGCTGAGCTGCTGCGGGCTGCTGAGGCACAGCAGGATTGCGGCGACCCAGGCGGGCACACACGCGGATGGATTCACCCTCCTGCCCGGTAATGAGGTAGAGGTGGTCCACTCGCATCACCACCTCTTCTCCCGGAAGAAGTTCCGCAATCGTATCCACATTCTCTGCAGGCTGCCCCGGCAGCTCCTTATTCATAGCAATCGTGAATTGCATGCCGGCTGTCAGCTCGCCATCACCAATACGATTGAACCGGCGGTAGGCCAGATTATCAATAACCTGGAATACACCCACCTGAACCAGCGATGGCTCAGCCTGGTCTACACGCTGAACCGACAGGTTCCGCAGGCCTACAAAGGACGCACGCACTGTGTTCGAGGCCATCAGGTCACAGTTGCCCTGTGCCTGCGCCGGAACAAGATTGACCGGCAATGCGCGCAGAGAAGGGACCTGCGCCTGCAACATAGACGAGCTCATGGCCAGCGCCATGACCGAGCCGAGTGTAATGATTCTACTCATGATTATACTTGCTGACACAATTGGTACGTGAATTGTTCAAGTTTTCTATCAGATTTTCTGCATTTGCAGGCTGTTGCCCACCAGACACACAGCACCGGCAGCATCATCTGCAAAGAGCTGCCCCGTGCCCAGGCCGTGCATCTTGCCAGGTTCCACGTAAGCACACCATTCTGCCAGTGCCGTAAGACCTACGTGACTTTCCAATGCGGAATTAACCCACCACCGGATACCTCGAGTCTCTGCCTCCTCAGCCCAGCGCTGGGCCATCATGAGACCTCCGTGCAAACTGGGTTTAATGACAATCGCGGCCGGATTGATGGTATCCAGTATCCGGCAGTCAGCATGTATCAATTCTTCATCCAATGCCACAGGAAGCGGGCTGAGCCTGCATAGTTCAGCCATGGCAGCCCATTGGTTCGGGCGTATCGGCTGTTCGATGCAGCTCACTCCAGCCTCCGCAAGCGCCTCCAGACGCTGAAATGCAGTATCCGGGGCAAAAGCACCATTGGCATCCACCCGGATTTCAGCCTGCGGATAGGCAGCATGCACCGCTCGGAGCATATCTACCTCCGCGCTGAAAGGCAACGCCCCCACCTTCATTTTCAAACAGGTGAATCCGGTCTCTATCCCCCGTTGCGCTGCAGCCAGCATGGTGTCAATATCAGCCATCCAGATAAGATGGTGTATAGGCACCCCCGCTTCCCCCCGAGCAAAAGCCGTATCCCAGCGCGCGCTTCCCGGACGAAGCGCCGCCAGCAAGGCACATTCCAGGCCGAAACGGATGGGCGAAGGAGCATCCGGCACTCCCTGCAGTCGCTCTGCTTCGGTGCACCAGTAATTCAATTTCTGCTCAGTCAGCTCCGGCAACAAGCCGGGCATGACACAGCATTCGCCCAATCCCGCACCATTAGCCTCAATGATGTAGGTTACCCGCTCCGTCAGCGCTCCTCGGGATGTCCAGGCGGGGCGCTTGAAATGCAGCACACGCCGCTGCCAGCGCAGTTTCAGCGGCTGTGGAAAATGCTTCAGCGGTGCTGCATCGATGAGCTGCATCAGGGAAGTTTCGGGTATTTGGAATAGTCCGGCTTACGCTTCTCAAGAAAAGCCTGCGACCCCTCGTGAGCTTCGTCGCACATGTAGAAAAGCATGGTGGCATCTCCGGCCAGCTCCTGAATACCGGCCTGTCCATCCAGCTCAGCATTCAAGCCAGCCTTGATAAGGCGCAGCGCTATCGGGGAGTGCTGCATCATCTCTTCCGCCCACTGCACATATTCATCCTCCAGCAGTTCCAGCGGCACCACCTTGTTCACCAGGCCCATTTCCAGCGCTTCCTGCGCGTTGTACTTGCGGCAGAGGAACCAGATTTCTCGCGTCTTTTTCTGTCCGATACAGCGAGCCATGTAGGAAGAACCAAAACCGGCATCGAAACTGCCCACACGCGGCCCGGTCTGGCCGAAAACCGCATTCTCCGAAGCGATGGAAAGGTCGCACACTACATGCAGCACGTGTCCGCCACCTATAGCAAAACCATTCACAGCCGCAATCACCGGCTTGGGCAAGGAACGAATCTGCTTCTGCACGTCCAGCACAGAGAGGCGGGGAATCCCCTCGGTGTCCACATAGCCGCCGCGGCCTTTCACGTTCATGTCGCCGCCGGCACAGAAAGCCGTATCCCCCGCGCCGGTAAGCACCACCACGGAAATATCCTGCATCTCGCGGCAGAGACGCAGTGCGTCGCTCATTTCTGCCGTCGTCAGCGGGGTGAAAGCATTGCGGTACCGCTCGCGATTGATGGTGATGCGGGCAATGCCGTTGTATCGGTCGAAAATGATATCCTTATATTCTTTGATGGGGGTCCACTCTCGTTTCATAATCAGTTATTCTTGTAAAATTCCTTTAAGATGGCGGCATCCAGTTCGGTTTCAGTGTAAACCTCTACCAGCACCGGCTCCGGGTCGGGAGAAAGCAGCGCTTCCAATGCCGGCGGCCACCACGGTTCTGTATCAATGACCTGCTTCCAGGTAAAGTTGGTGCCGCACCAGCCGATAATGCTTTCCCTATGCGGAGCACGGATGGCTGCGCTATCCGGCATGCCGGGCAAGGTGCCGAAAATGCCGCCCTCCTGGTTGTTGAGCAGGAGAATACGCAGGTTCGGGCAGTGCTGTGCTTGAAGCAGGCCGTTCAAATCGTAGAAGATGCTCAGGTCACCAATGATGAGGAAATGCAGGCTCTGCGGCTCTGCCAGCGCATAACCGGCGGCGGCGGAAACGCTGCCTTCAATGCCGTTCACACCACGGTTGCAGAGGACCTTTCGGACCCCTGCTGGCAGGGGGAAGAGCTGCGCATAGCGCACCGCTGAACTGTTGCCCAGGTGAAGCACGCTCCCATCGGGAAGATTTTCCAGAAGCTCGCCCACGAACTTCATACCGCTGAAATCATGCTCCGGCAGAGCTGCCGGTTCCGCCTGCCAGCGGGTGCGGTACACTTCATCGCCCTCTTCGGCAAAGGCATCCAGCAAATCCCAGAACTCTTCGGCATCTCCTTCCAGCACACGGGTGAGCGCGCAGAATGAATCCACCACTTCACCATCGGCAGAGATATGCCAGTGAGCCTTGGGCGGGTGCGTGCGCAGAAGCTTCTTCAGGCGCTTCGAGATGACATCTCCCCCGCAGGTAATGAGTAAATCCGGGCTCCAGTCTGCGACGGGGTTTGCCCCCAGCAAGGTATCCGGGCGGCAACAGTCAGCAAAAGGAGCGTTGGCAATATGCTCGCCTACCACGGTGAATTGCTTCTCTGCTGCCAGTCTGGCGAGCACCGGACTCGGTGCATCCTGCTGTCCCAGGAGAATCAGGCGGCGCGGCAGAGCAGCTGCTTCCTCCAGCAGAGATTCTTCCTCATCTGCATTCATGCGCGCGGCCTCAGTGCGTCGGATGACGCGCACCTGCGGCAGAGCAGCATCCACCATGCCGAAAAACGGCTCTGTGAGCGGCACATTCAGATGCACCGGTCCGCCGCCACGGTGGCGTAGTTCCAGCAGACCTTCATTAATGAGCCGGTTGGCATGCCAGGCATCATCCTCCGGTATCTGGGCAGAATACCTCACCAGATTTTGGAACACGCCAGGCTGGGGAAGAGTCTGACCATCGTTCTGGCCAATCCATGAAGCAGGACGGTCTGCAGAGATGACAAGCAGCGGCGTTTTGCGGTAAAAAGCCTCTGCCACAGCGGGGTGCAGATTCAGCACAGCACTGCCGGAGGTAACAACCACCGCCACCGGGGCCTGCGCCTGCTGGGCCCAGCCAAGCGCCACAAAGCCGGCGCTGCGTTCATCGGTCACGCTGCGGCATTCCACCCCGGGCAGTTCTGCCAGAGTAGCCACAATGGGAGAATTGCGGCTGCCAGGGCACAGCACCGCACGTGTCACCCCATGCGCCATCATCAGCGCCACCAGTTCCTGCACCACAGGCTTCTCGCTTATCATGCGCAGATTCTAACACAACAGGAGAGCCCGCACAAGACTCTATCCGGGCATCTTTTGAATTGACTCCACCCCCTCAATTCTATACCATAGAGACACAATGAAAATTCCCCCTTACTGGATAAAGGAAGAATACCAGGGATGCGACGGTAACAAATGGAAACTGCATGGTGTTTCCTACAAGTCCATGCACGAGGCCAGGGAACGACTCGAACAGCGACGCAAACTGAGAGAAGACTTCGCAAGCCACCCGTCTGCAACAGAGGAAATGGTATACGAGCACCGGGCCATGCTGCGTGCACTCGATGAGCTTGAGTCAGAGGATTACGAAACGCTCATGCTGGAGCCAGTTCTGGAACAGATTGATGACGATACCCTTATCACCCGAAACCGCTACGGCGTGCAGGTATTGAACAGCACTTCTCTCTGTTTCGTGGATGTAGATGATTTTCCGCTGTCCCTCGGCGATACAATACGAGGACTTTTCGGAAACAGGATTACCCCGGAAGAAAAGTTGATGCGCCGCCTGCGCGAGCTTTGCGAAGCAGATTCAAGCCTGGGAGCCAGGCTGTATCGCACATGCAACGGCTGGCGTATCATGCTGACGGGAACCGGCATTCTGCCCGATTCGCCACGAATGCACCAGCTTTTTGCAGCGCTCCATGCTGACCCCCTGTATCAATCTCTCTGCTCCCGCCAGAAATGCTGGCGAGCCAGGCTTACCCCCAAACCCTACCGCGTAGGTGCGGCCGGTTATCCCAGACCGGTTGATTCTGAATCCATCCACTCACCAGAATCGCAGGCCTGGTTGCAGCGGTACGAACAAGCCTGCACCGGTAAAGCAGTATGCCGGCTCGTTGAGAGCATGGGAAAGCATTTTGAATCCTCACTGGTTGAACTGCACGACAAGCTCACCTCAGCCGGAATACCGGATATGCCTTTAGCATAAAATCAAAAAAAGCCGCTTCCCGAAAACGAGGAAGCGGCTTTTTTGAAGTTTTGTTAATTTACTTCACCAGGCTGTGGCCGGTCATTTCGGCGGGCTGCTCGATACCGAGCAGGTGCAGCAGCGTGGGGGAGATGTCAGCCAGAATACCATCGCTCAGGGTGATGGAGTCCTGATCCGGACCGCAGTAGATGAGGTCTACCAGGTTCGTGGTGTGAGCGGTGTTGGGGGAACCATCGGGGTTGAGCATGTTCTCGCAGTTGCCGTGGTCGGCGCAGATGAGGCAGCAGCCGCCCAGCTCGAGAATCCTGGTCACGCTCTTCTCCAGGGCAGCATCCACAGCCTCACAGGCAGCGATACCGGCCTCGAGATAGCCCGTGTGGCCCACCATGTCGGGGTTAGCGAAGTTCATGATGGCGATATCGTAGTTGCCGATGGCTTCCACGAACTTGTCGGCCACTTCGCCCACGCTCATCTGGGGCTTCTCGTCGTAGGTGGCCACTTCGCGGGGGGAGGGCACCAGGATGCGGTCTTCGCCTTCGTACTGGGTCTCCACGCCACCGTTGAAAAAGAAGGTCACATGAGCGTACTTCTCGGTCTCAGCGATGCGCAGCTGCTTGAGACCAGCCTTGGAGATAACCTCACCCAGAATGTTGGTGAGCTGCTCCTGCTCGAAGACCACGGGGGTGGGGTAGCATGCCTCGTATTCGGACATGGTCACATAGTGCACCTTGGGCTGCACCGTGCGGTCGAAGCCGTCGAAGTCCTCGAAGATGAAGGCGCGGGAAAGCTCGCGGGCACGGTCGGCGCGGAAGTTGAAGAAGTACACCACGTCGCCGTCGCGTACGCGCTGCTGGTCAGCCTCCACAAATACAGCGGGCTTCATGAACTCGTCGGTCACGCCGGCCTCGTAGCTCTGGCGGGCATATTCAGCGGGGCTGCAGGTGCAGGCCTCGCCCTTGCCGAGCACGATGGCGTCCCAACCCACCTGCACGCGGTCCCAGCGCTTGTCGCGGTCCATGGCGAAGAATCGGCCCACAACAGTGGCAATCCTGGCACCATAGGGAGCGATAGCGTCCTCCAGCTGCTGCAGGAAACCGGCACCGCTCTTCGGGTCGGTGTCGCGGCCGTCCATGATGGCGTGGATGAAGATATCCTTCACGCCGGCCTCAGAGGCGATTTTCACCAGGCCGATGAGGTGGTCGATGTGGGAGTGCACACCGCCGTCGGACACAAGGCCCATGAGGTGCAGGCGGCTGCCGGCAGCCTTGGCGAAAGCGTCCACAATCACGGGATTCTTGGCCAGGGAACCATCGTTGATGGCGTTGGTAATGCGGCAGAGGTCCTGGAACACCACGCGGCCGGCACCCAGATTCAGGTGGCCCACCTCGGAGTTGCCCATCTGCCCGTCGGGCAGCCCCACGTCCTGGCCGGAGGCACCCAGCATCATGTGCGGACAGGTGGCCAGCAGCTTGTCAGTGAAAGGAGTCTTGGCGAGAACGGTAGCATCGCCGGTCTGATTGGCGGCTTCCGGGCCCTGCGGGTTGCGGCCCCAGCCGTCGCGGATGATAAGTACTACGGGTTTATTTGCCATGGGCGCATTTTAGCATTTTCTGAACCTGATGTGAAGTCTAATCATGCAAAAACGCCCGGGAATTGTCTCCCGGACGTTGAAAATTGACTGCTTTGCCGCAATTTACTTGAGCTTGATGCCCGGCTTCTTGATCAGAATACCGCTTTCATTCAGCTCTACGCCCGGCTTCTCCACTTCCACAGAGGGGGTGGTGGAGGCGGCGTTCTTCAGGGCCTCGAGCTGGGACTTGGCGGATTCCACCGTGTTTCTGGCGCTGTCTACCTGGCCTTTCACCTCGTTCACTTTATCAGTCACAGCGGAGGTCTTTTCTGAGACGGCGTCGGCCGCTGCTTTCTTGGCGGCATCTGCCTTGGCCTTGTCAGCGGCCTTCCTGGCGGCTACCTTGTCGGCAAGAGCCTTCTGTGCAGCGGCCTTCCGGCTTTCCATTTCAGCCTTGCTGGTGGGAATAGTAATAGCGGCGGAAGCGCAGCCGACGGCTGCCAGCGCGAGAATAAGGGCGAATTTCTTCATGGTCTGGTATGTTTTTGTTGGAGTTCTTTATATCAATATAGGCGCACGACTCGTGCTTTTCCAGTTAAAAATACGTAATTTTCTCCGTTTTTTCTACAGTGGTGACAAAATTCGCCGTGCGAATGAGTTTGACGCACTGCGCGCTTGCGCGCGGATAGGGGTATGGTAGAATGGTGCACGTGAAACTGCTGCCGTCCATCTGTGTGAGTCTTGCTGCCTTGCTGCTGGCTGGGTGTGGAGATTCGCGCAGCTCGGCAGACAAGGCTGCGGAGCAGGGGATTCTCATCGTAGGCAACAACCAGGAGCCCCTGAGTCTCGACCCGCACAAGGCCACCGCTGTGGCCGATGGCAAGATTATTGCCGCCTTGCTGGAAGGGCTGGTGCGCCCCGATGCGAAGGACGAAACCATCATCCACCCCGGCATGGCCGAGCGCTGGGAGCACAATGACAGAGCTTCCGAATGGACCTTTTATCTGCGCGACGCTCAGTGGAGCGATGGCCGCCCCGTCACGGCGCACGACTTTGTGTATGCCTGGAAGCGCCTGCTGCACCCGCAGTTCGGCGGCAAATATGCCGAGATGCTCTATCCGATTTCGGGAGCAGAGGCATTCAACAAGGGGGAGCTTGACTGGTCGCAGGTGGGGGTGAAGGCGCTGGATGACCGCACGCTGCAGCTGCGTCTAGCCGGCCCCACTCCGCACCTGCTGCACCTGCTGCTGCATTTCACCTGGTGCCCCGTGCCGGCGCATGCGGTGGAGGCGCATGGCGGCATGCTCGACCGCCGCAGTCTGTGGAGCCGCGTGGGCAACTGGGTGGGCAATGGTGCCTATGTACTCGAGTCCCACCACTTCAACGATTACCTGTTCGTGGCCGCCAACCCGCGCTACTGGCGTGCAGCCGAGGTGAAGAACCGCGGTATCCGCTTCCTGCCCATCGTGAACGGCTACACCGAGACCCGCATGTTTGCCGATGGCAAGCTGCACATATCCAACAACGTGCCGCCGGAGCTGCTGGCCCGCACCCGCCAGAATAGTGACACCTATTGCCAGGACCCCTACTACTGCACCATCTTCTACCGCCTGAATACCACCCGCAAGCCGCTGGATGACGTGCGCGTGCGCCGGGCGCTTTCCCTTGCCATCGACCGCGAATCGCTGGTGAACGATGTGGTGCGCGGTGCGGGGCGTGTGGCCTCGTGCTTCACTCCTCCCGGTGCGGGGTATGACAGTTCCTTTACCTATGCGCCGCGTGAGGCTCAGGTAGAACTGGCCCGCAAGCTGCTGGCGGAGGCCGGGTACCCCGGTGGCAAAGGATTCCCGACCATTGAAATCATGACCACCAGCCGCGATGTGCAGCGCATCATGGCCGAGACCATCCAGGCTATGTGGCAGAAAGTGCTGGGCATCCACGCTGAAATCCGCGCCTGCGAATGGACCGCCTACAAGGCCGCCCAGCAGAATGGCGACTACGATGTCTCCTCCTCCTCGTGGAGCGGTGACTACCTCGACCCCGCCACCTTTGTGGAACTGTGGCGCAGCGGCGGCGGGAACAACTGCACCGGCTGGGGCAGTCCCGATTTCGATGCTGCGCTGGCCGAAGCCCGTTCCGCCTGGTCGGCAGAGGCACGCCGAGCCCACCTGTACCGCGCCGAAAACATCATGCTCAGGGCTCAGCCCATCATCCCGCTTTACTGGAGTGAGCGCACCTACCTCAAGGATGCCCGCGTCCGCGGCTGGTATCCGCTCATGCTTGATAACCACCCCCTCGATGCTGTGCAGGTAAAGCCATGATTAAACTTCTTCTCAAGCGACTCGGGCAGGGTGTCCTCGTGATTTTTGTGCTGCAGACCATCACTTTCTTCCTGGTGCGTCTGCTGCCCGGCAATCCCTTCCTCGGTGAGCGCAAGCTGCCCGAGCATATCATGGCGCAGCTCAATTCCCTCTACGGTCTCGACCAGAGCGCCCTGGTGCAGTATTGGAACTACTGGAAGGGGATTCTCACCGCGGGCGATTTCGGGCCCTCGCTGGTGCGAGAGGGCGTGCAGGTGGCCGACATCATCGGCCAGGCGTTTCCTGTATCCCTCCTGCTCGGTGTGCTGGGCATGGGGATTGCCATTGTACTGGGTATCCCGGCCGGCATGCTGGCAGCCTACTGGCGCAACCGCTGGCCGGATGCACTGTTCATGCTGCTGGCCATGGCTGGCATCTGCATTCCGGCATTTGTGATTGCTCCGCTCTTCGGTCTCACGCTCGGACTGCATGTGCCGGGACTCAGCGTGGCGGGGTGGGATGAGCCTCTGTGCGCGGTGCTGCCGGCACTTACTCTGGGCCTTATCAATGCAGCCTATATTGCGCGACTCACACGCGGCGGCATGGTGGAGGTGCTCGCCTCCGACTTTATCCGCACCGCTCGCGCCAAGGGGGTGCGGGCAGGGCGCCTGTTGTTCGTGCATGCCCTGCGCAGCGGACTGCTGCCGGCGGTTTCCTACCTCGGACCGGCCTTTGCAGCGCTTATCACCGGCTCCTTCGTGGTGGAAACATGCTTCCAGGTACCGGGCATGGGGCTTCACTTCGTGAATGCCACTACTGACCGCGACTATTTCCTCATTCAGGGCCTGGTGTTCTGCTATGGCGTACTTATTGTGATTGCTAACCTTGTGGTGGACCTGGTACTGGTCGCCCTCAACCCCCGCCTGCGTTCGCAGGGTGCTGCCTGATGAAACAGAATTACGAACAAGGAAACTCTCTGTGGAAAGACGCGCGCCGCCGGCTGCTGCGCAACCGCGCAGCCATGATTTCACTGGTGTTCCTGTTGCTCATGGTTTTCGCCTGCTTTGTGCTGCCCCTTTTCCCCTGCATCGCCAATCCGAATGCCACCAATCTTTCCGACATTGCGGCAGATTGCAGCTGGGCTCATCCCTTCGGTACCGACCAGCTCGGACGCGACCTGCTGGCCCGAGTGCTCTACGGCGGACGCATCTCTCTGCTCGTGGGCGTGGTGGCCACGGTGGTCTCCTTCATCATCGGGCTGAGCTACGGGCTCATATCCGGCTACATAGGCGGGCGTACCGATGCGCTCATGATGCGCACGGTGGATATTCTGTTTGCGTTGCCCTTCATCGTGCTGGTGATTGTCTTCTCTCTGAGCATCGAAGAACCCAGCCGGGAGCTCACCACCTGGGTGGTGGAAACCACCGGCTGGAGCCGCGAGAGCGTGGCTCCCATCCTCGGGCTGGTGCCGCTCTTCATTGCCATCGGCGCGCTGGGCTGGCTCACGCTCGCGCGTATTGTGCGCACGCAGACACTTGAAATCAAATCGCAGGAATATGTGCTGGCGGCCCGCTCTCTCGGGTTGGGGCATCTGCGCATCCTCTTCTGCCATATCGCGCCTAACCTGCTCGGTACGGTGGTGGTATACACCACACTGGCGGTGCCCGGCATCATGCTTACAGAAAGCACACTCTCCTTCATCGGCCTCGGGGTACGTGCGCCCAATTCCTCCTGGGGAACCCTCATCAAGGAAGGAGCCGACCGCATGGAAGCCACCCCGGAGCTGCTTTTCTTCCCCGCACTTTTCTTCTGCCTCACTCTCCTGGCTCTCAACTTCCTCGGCGACGGCCTCCGCGATGCCCTCGACCCTAAATCAGCCAAGGATTAAAGTTCCCGGCAAGCAAAAAACGCACCCGGATACCGAAGATGGTCATCCGGGTGCGTTTTGTTTGTTAATACGGCCCTGTTTTACTTCTTCTCCGCCAGACCGAAAATGATGAAGATACTGGCGGAAATAGCCATGACAAAGGGATAGAACAGGCAGGGAATAATGGAGAATGCAGTAAGGCCGGCGAGGGCTGAACCCATGAGAAGCTGCGCTCCATAGGGAAGTATGCCCTGAACGACACAGGAGGCGGTGTCCAGCAGGCTGGCAGAGCGGGGGGCGGAGATGCCGTATTTCTGCGCTACATTGCGTGCGATATTGCCCACAGCCACAATAGCCACGGTGTTATTAGCGGTGCAGAAGTTGGCCAGAGCAGCCATGCTGGCTATGCTGAACTCAGCCCCGCGGCGACCTCTGATGCGGGATGTCAGGTGCTCCACAATGTAGGCCAGGCCACCATTGTAGCGGATGAGCTCCAGCATGCCGGCTGCCAGCAGGGTCACAATGATGAGCTCACCCATGCCGGTCATACCGTTGCCCATGGCGGTCACCCAGTCCATGACGGTGGTATTACCATCCGTCAGCACAACAATGCCGGTGGAAATGATACCAAGGATGAGCACTTTCATCACATTCACACCAAACAGTGCGGTGATGAGCACGATGAAGTAGGGAACCACTTTGAGCCACTGGGTGCTCTGGTCGATGACGACAGGGGCAAGGTTCCAGCCGAGAACGACATAGAGCACCAGCACCACAATGGCCGCCGGAAGCACAATGCGGAAATTGGCCTTGAACTTATCCTGCATGGCACAACCCTGGGTACGTGTGGCCGCAATGGTTGTATCGGAAATGAAAGAAAGGTTATCACCAAAGAAAGCACCACCGATGACGGCACCGGCCATGAGAGTGAGGCTGGCTCCGGCCTTATCTGCCAGGCCTACAGCCACAGGCATGAGCGCCACGATAGTTCCCACAGAGGTGCCGATGGAGAGGGATATGATACATGTTGCCAGGAACACGCCCGCCAGCACCATGTTGGCCGGCAGCAGCGAGAGGGTGAGGTTTACCGTGGCATCGATGGCGCCAATCTGCTTGGCACCCTGGGCAAAGGCTCCAGCGAGAACAAAAATCCACACCATCATCATGATGTTGCTATGAGCCGCGCCGCGCGAAAAGCGCTCTATCCGCTCGCTGAAGCTGCGGGGACGGCACACCACGAAGGCCCAGGCACAGGCAGCCATAAACGCCACCGTGACAGGCATCTTGTAGAAATCGCCCACAATGACCGAAGTGGTCACATACAGCAGAAAGAAAACAAACAGGGGACTCAGAATCCGCAGGCCCCGACCATGTGAGATAATATTGAGATGCTTGTCCACGATAGTGTGCTCCTTGTTAGTAATGCGCGGATTCTAGCAATTATGCTCCGGATTGTCAAAGAAAACCTTTTCATGAGACTAACTGCTGTAGAAACAGCTTGCCAGAGCATGCTCCAGCGGGTAGAATGGCAGCAATGAATAAATTCCTTTTTCTGATGCCACTGGTCCTGTGCCCTGTTTCGGCTCAGGTAGCTGATGCCAAATCCGCCTGCATGGCTGCACTCGATGAGGTGCAAAAGGCGCAAAGCGATAATCTGGCCCCGGTAGTCACAGCGGTGCTCGATTCCACCGGGGGCGACGAACAGGCCTTTCTGCGACTCATGCGAGAAGCCGCCGATGCCGGGCACCCCGTTGCTCTTTACTGGGTGGCGGGCCAGGCCTTGCGCCAGCTGCAATTCCCACGCATGGACTCGCCCCAGGCTCCGGAAGCCGCCAGATTGCGTGCCGCCGTGGAGCAGGCTGCCAGCGCAGGCTATGTTCCGGCCATCGTGGAAATGGCTCATCTCTGTGGCAATGGCATAGGAGGGGAGCGTGATGAAAAGACAGCCATGCAGCACCTCATGAAGGCCTGTACCATGGGCAACCAGCGCGCCAGATCCGTATACCTGCTGTTTTCCGGGCGTCTTGAGAAAGAGGGAGCAGAAGGTGCTGCGGTGGTGTCAGAACTCAAGAAGAACAACTACTATGTCGAGGAGTTGCTGGCATCAATCGTTGCTCCGACGGATGAGGCAAAAAGCCGGGAATGGGCTACCCGCGCCGCTGAGCATGGAAGCCCGGTCGCAGCAGGGAATCTGGCTCTCTACTACATGCTGCAGAAACAATACGACAAAGGCTATGATTTCCTTAAAATGGCGGTGGAACGCAATCACCCGGCATCCCTGGCCCAGCTGGCTGCCATGTACCTGCCCGATGCCGATTTGCCACCGGAGCTCCGGGAACGTATCAAACCGGATACAGACGCAGCCATCCGTCTGTTCCAGCGGGCCATGCTGCTGGGTTATGCCCAGGCCATCATTCCCCTGGCAGGTGAACTGCACAAACAGCCCGGAAAGTATCCTGCCAGTCGAGTATTCGAACTGTACCGCCTGGCGGCAGATGCCGGTGACCCGCGCGGCGGCGTGGCCTATGGTTACAGTCTTGCCGTGGGCAGGGGCTGCACCCCTGATACCGGGCGAGGCATGGACATCCTGACCCGGCTGGTGGATGCCGGGGTCCCCTTCGCCAACATGGCGCTGGCGGATTTGTACTTCAACGGCACGGGAGTTCCGGCAGATATGAGCAAGGCACTTTCCTGCCTTGCCGCAGCTTCAGCAGCCGGAGTTCCCCAGTGCTACACCCTCATGGCGGTCATCGCCCAGCTTGGCAACAGCGCCAAAGCCCCGGACCCATCCCGCGCCAGAATTTACCTGCGCATGGCAGAGGAACGTGGCGAACGCACACCACGCGAGGCATTTGACACAATGGTACAGACCGGCAGCTGGCGTTTCATTCCATGAAATCGCAGTCCCTGCTGAACGCCGTTCTCGCGGCTACAGACCCGCTGAAAGGCCCGGAGGCCGGCGCTCTGCAGGTTGCGCTGCGTCTTCTGCAGGCGGGGACTGTGCCTCACGGTATCATCAACGCCATGGTGGAACGCGATGAGTGCTGCTTCGAAGCTACGGAGCAGAGGAGTCCTGCAGCCATTGCCGCCGTGGAGAACGCAGTCACCCTTATCCCCCTGCTCGCCGCGGCAGGGGATAAGCCTTCACCAGAAGCCCGTGCTTCTGCCCGGTACAATTGCGCCCCACAGGTGCAGAAGAGTCTTTCCGACGTGTGCAGCTGATAAAAAGCACACGTCGGAATGAATCCGATTGTCATCGTCTGATTGCGGATTGACGGGCATCCGGGAGCGAACGAAAATGCGGCGAAACAGCCTTTAGGCTTGATTTCCGGGCGCAGAAGGCGCATAATGAGTCAACGGCGCGCGTGGGTGCCGTATGAACAGAACGAAATCGCAACCCCTCAGAGGTGCCATGATTCGCATATACACGCAGACGGATAATGGGATTTCCCGCACGGTGGGCCTGGATGAGCAGGAGAGCCGCCGCGGGGATGTGTTCTGGATTGACTTACTGACCCCTGATGCAGAGGAACTAAGATACGCCGAATCGCTCTGCAGCATCGAAATGCCCACCAAGGACGAGATGCGGGAAATTGAGGCTACCTCGCGACTGTATTGCGAGGACGGAGGACGCTTCATGACCACTACGGTGCTTTCCCGCGTGGAAACGGATGAACCCATCATCTCGGAAATCACCTTCATTCTGAAGAGCAAACTGCTCATCACCATCCGCCACACGGATTCATACTCCTTCCGCATGTTCTCCCAGCAGTTGCTGCGTATGAGCCAGACCAACCGCGACCTGGTATTCATCGGGCTGCTGGAATCTCTGGTGGACCGCCAGGCCGACGTGCTGGAACGCTTCGGTACAGATCTGGATACCCTTTCCAAAAAAGTGTTCGGCACGCACCACACCCGCCGCAAGCAGAAGGTGGAAGACCCGGATACAGATGACCTGCGCGACGCTCTGGAAGAACTGGGGCGCGTGGGTGACCTCATCACCCGCCAGCGCGATGCCCTGGTGAACCTGCTGCGTCTCATCACCTACGCCGGCAACGAGGAAAGCTGCATCGGCGAGGATAATCTCTACATGCCGCTGCGTTCCGTTTCCCGAGACGTGAACTCCCTCTCGGAATACGCCGCATTCCTTTCCAACAAGATTAATTTCATGCTCGATGCCGTGCTGGGGCTCATCAACATCGAGCAGAACGATATTTTCAAGGTATTCACCATCATGAGCGTGGTGTTCCTGCCGCCCACCCTCATAGCCAGCATGTTCGGCATGAACTTCAAGTTCATCCCCTTCCTGAACACAGACTGGGGCGTGTGGGTATCGCTGGTGCTCATGGTACTTTCCGGCGCACTGCCTCTCATCATCTTCAAAATCAAACGCTACATCTGACCATGATTCCGATTCGCAAGGTAGTTACCCCCGACCAGGAGATTTACAAGGCCGATATCCTCATCGAAGCTCTGCCGTATCTGCAGGCATACAGAGACCAGACCATCCTCATCAAGTTCGGTGGGTCTGCCATGGATAACCCCGACCTGGTGAAGTCGCTCATGCGCGATATCGTGGTGATGGAGACCATGGGACTGAACCCGGTCGTGGTGCACGGCGGTGGCAAGGCCATTTCCAAGGCTATGGCCGATGCCGGGCTGGAGGCCCGCTTCGTGAATGGTCTGCGCGTGACTACGCCGGAGGCCATCGACATCGTGGAGCGCACGCTCAGCGGCACCATCAACCCCGGTCTGGTGGAAATGATGCGTGCCCACGGCGGCAAGGCCGTGGGGATTCCCGGCACCAATGTGTTTGTGGGCGAGAAAATCATGGAGAAGGATGCCGCTGGCAACCCGGTGGATATCGGCATGGTGGGCAACGTCATCGGCTGCCAGCTTTCCCGGGTGAAAGAAGCGCTTTCCCTGCAGCTTACACCGGTTATTTCTCCGCTGGCTCGTGAACTGGGCACCAACCACTCGCTGAATGTGAATGCCGACCTGGCAGCTGCCGCTCTAGCCCGCGAGCTCAAGCCGGTGAAACTGGTGTATATTTCCGACGTTCCCGGACTCATGAACGACCCGAAGGATCCCAGCACCATCATCCAGAGTATCAACCGCAAGGAAGCATTTGAACTGATAGAGCAGGGCGTGATTTCCGGCGGTATGATTCCCAAGGTGAAGAGCGCGGTGGATGCGCTCAACGCCGGTGTGCGCAAGGTGCACTTCATCGATGGCCGACTGCGCCACACCCTGCTGCTGGAAATCTTCACTCCTGAAGGTATCGGCACCGAGATTGTACGAGAACAACGCTGATTCCCATGAAAAAGCCCGACTCCATCGGCATCCTCTCGCCCACGCGTACCGCCACCTGCCAGCTGGCTCTTCAGAGGCTCATGGAGGTCTGTGCCGCAGCAGGGCTGAATGCATACGAAATCGGGCGCAACACCGCAAGTGACCCGGTACTGGGCAAGCCGGAGATGATTCTCTGCCTGGGGGGCGATGGCACCATGCTTTCTGCCGCGCTGGAAGCCAGCAGCACCGGTGCCATTCTGGGTGGTGTCAACATGGGGCATCTCGGGTTCCTGAGTGCATGCGGTCGCGATGAAATTGAACTCCTGGTGCAGGCGCTGGCCGATGGCTCCTACGAGGTAGACGAACGCGCCATGCTCGAGGTGCGCAAGTTTGATGCGTCCGGGCAGGAGGCAAACCGGCGTTTCTACGCGCTCAATGAGCTTTCGCTTACCCGTGCACAGACCGGCAAGATGATTGACGTGGACGTGGAGCTGGACGGTCTGCTGCTCAACCGCTACCATGCAGACGGCATTCTGGTGGCCACCCCTACGGGCTCCACGGCATACTCCATGTCGGCAGGCGGGCCGCTCATGTGGCCCACAGCCGGCGTGACCTGTCTCACCCCTATCTGCCCGCATAGTCTCACCAGCCGCCCCATCGTGCTGCCGGATGCCGTGGAAATCACCTTGCGCCCCCGTGAACGCCGCGGGCGCTCCGCGGAATCGCTCATCTTCTCGCTGGACGGACGCAACACCTATCCCATCATTCTCAACGAGACCCTCCGCATCCGCAAGGCACCAAATCCTCTGCGCCTGCTGAATCTCCCCGGCAGCGACTACGCTGCCCGTCTCCGCGCCAAACTTCGCTGGTAAACGCAGGACACGTCTGCGTAATCTATCTGCCAGGGCTTACATTTCCTCCACCAGCCCCATGAACTCAACAGGAGTCCCGGTCTGAAGGTCTGCGAGCAGCCAGATAAACGGGCGGTCAAAGCTGATGCGACTGGCTGCGGAGTCCAGATTCTCATCCGGGGTGCTCTGACCAGCAGATTCGATGAGCGAAACCTCCAGCGTCCTGACCAGAGCGCTGAGGTGAACCCGCTCCGGTGTGAGCTGCGAGAAATCAGCCGTTTCCGTATCAAAAAGAGCCTTGAGCCCCAGGCGGCGCAGCGAATCACGCATATCATGCGGCTCCACACACAACTCCAGCCGGGGAAACTCCACCAGCGTATCTTCAGGCTCTGCACCGGCGAGTCGGCTGAGAATGTCTGTAAGCAACTCGGGATTCAGATTCGCCGCAAAATCGCGCGGACTCTCTGCGGGCAGTATACCTACAAGCACCAGAGGTATGCGGCTCGAATTCTGAGCCTTCATCGGCAACGCCACGGCTTTCCAGTTGCCATCATCGGCAGAGGCGCAGCGGTAGAGCCCCCGGCTGCGCATCTGGCGGAAGTGCGGCATACCCCCGGAAACATTATCGAAATCCGCCGTCCGGGTATCTGCGCTGCAGAAGGGGATTTCCCATTCTGCCTGAAACCGGGCGGCACAACCGGCCAGCAGCCGGGTGCGCTCTGTCACCATGCGACTATCGGCCAGCTGGGCATCTGTGCGGCCGGTGACCTGAGCCAGCATTCCATTGAACAGACTCAGCGCCATGGGTACATTATCCGAAAACGGCAGCACCATGACACTGCCTGCCTTTGCCCCCCGCGGCAGGCTGAAATCCATGCCGAGCAGTGCGGCGCTCTGCGGTTCACAGCTGCGCAGGTGTTCCTCTGTGCCCAGCTGCAGGGATTGCAATTCCTCCAGAGTCCTGCCGCCGGCCAGTTCCTGCAGCTCCAGCAAAGCCCGCGTGAGGGTATGAGGAGCTACCAGCACGTTGCCGCGTTCCGTCGTCTCCAGCGCGTGGTGGAAAAGCCGGAGGCTGAACGCATCTGCCCTCAGCTGTGTAGTTTGCTCCTGCGGGGGCTCCTGGGTTTGAGCCGGAGTCATTTTCCACTGGCGGTAGTAACCGGCACCACCGCCGGCTGCCAGAGCAAGAGTGGCCACCAGGGCCCACGTGCGCCACGCTGTTTTCATAGGCTCAGGAATAGAGCGAGAGTTCTTCATCCAGCTTCGCGCCGGGGGTCACGCAGTAGCGCTCGCCCAGCTCGATACTTACGCGGTTGCCCAAGGAGTTGCGGAAAGTCATATGCACCGGCATCTTGCCCGGGTATTTCTGCAGTATGCTCTTGATGAGCTCCAGGTCACCCGCATTGTGGCGCGCCGTGTTCAGCGTGATTTCGTAGAACTTCGGTTTGCCTCCCCGGCGTTTGCCGCTGCCTGTGCCAATCTGTTCCACCCCGTTTGCCGAGACCTTCTTGCCGCCGGTCTTCTCATCCTCCGAGATGCGGGCACGGAACTGCACAAAATTTCCCGCCGTGAGCAGACCTTCCTGCTCAGCCGCCTTGGTGTACGAATCGCCCCAGAGCAGCGCCTCGGTGCTGCCGGTGAAGTCTTCCACCGTGATGATGGCGAATTTCTGACCACTTTTGCTCATCTTGATAGTCACGGCGCGCAACATGCCCGCCATATCGCGGCTGCCACGGCATTCCTCACTTGTCAGGTCGGGCAGGGTGCCGATAGGCAGGAACTTGGGAGAATCGATAACGCCGCGCATGCTGTCCAGCGGGTTGCCGGTGAAGTATGCGCCGGTCAGGAACTTCTCATCATCCAGTCGCTTCTCCTTCGGCCATTCCTGCAGGGTGGCAGACTCCACAGGGGCGGAGGTGGTCTCCATCATATCGAAGAGCGCCATCTGGCCGGCCTCGGCATCCTTGTGCACGCTGCTGGCACCGTTGATGCACTGTTCAATGCTGTCGAAAATCTGGGCGCGGCACACGTGCATCCAGTCAAAGGCACCACACTGCACCAGCACTTCAATCTGGTTGCGGCGCACGTTCTGCGGCGGGATTCGGTAGCAGAAGTCCTCCAGGCTCTTATACGGACCGTTCTTCTTGCGCTCCTCCACAATGACGCGTACGGTTTCCGAGCTCATGCTCTTCACCGAGGCGAGACCGAAACGCACGGCCAGCTTGCCGTTCGGCATGGTTTCCGGCTGGAACTTCACCTCACTGTGGTTCACACAGGGACCAAGCACCTCAATGCCCATGCGGATGGCTTCCTGAATGAATACGCCAATCTTTTCATTGGTCGCTTCGTTGGTCATGAGACCGCAAAGGAATTCCACCGGGTAGTGAGCCTTGAGGTAAGCTGTCCAGTACGAGATATGGCCGTAACAGGCGGAGTGCGACTTATTGAAACCGTAGCCGGCGAACTTCTGAATCTTGTCGAAAATAGCGTTGGCTGTCTTTTCGTCAATCTGGTTCACATCCCAGCAGCCCTTAACGAAGCGGCGGCGCTGCTCGGCCATTTCCTGCATGTCCTTGTGCCCCATGGCGCGGCGCAGAAGGTCAGCACCACCCAGGGTATAACCGGCCAGCAGCTTGGCCGCGGCCTGCACCTGCTCCTGGTAAATCATCACGCCGTAGGTCAGGCCGGAAACTGTCTCCAGCAGCGGGTGTTCGTATTCCGCCTGCTTCAAGCCCTTCTTCACGGCAATCATATCGTCCATGAACTGCATGGCACCAGGGCGGTAGAGGGCGAGCAGAGCGATGATATCTTCGATATTGTCGATACCGTAGCGCCGGCAGGTATCCACCATGCCACCCGATTCAAGCTGGAACACGCCCATCGTATCGCCTCGGTTCAGCAGTTCGTAAGTTGCCTTGTCCGCGATATCGACGGCATCGTAGCGGAAATCCGGCACGCGCCAGCGCACATAGGTTTCCGCATCCTTCATCACCGTCAGGGTCTTGAGCCCCAGGAAGTCCATCTTCAGCAGACCGGCATTATAAATGGCACCCATATCGCACTGAGCCACCACTTCGCCGTGCGGATTGCTCAGGTCATCGCGCGTCAGCGCCACGTATTCATCCAGCGGGCGGTCACCAATCACCACACCGGCCGCGTGCATACCCACATTGCGCACCGTGCCTTCCAGCTTCTTGGCGTAGTTCCACACTTCGCGGTAGGTATCATCCTGCTCCACCAGGTTGCGCAGGTCCTCGCTGGCAGCATAGCTCTTATCCAGCGTTACACCCGGCCCGCTTTCAATGAGCTTGGCAATCTTGTCGCTGTCGCCGTAGCTCATATCCAGCACGCGGGCCACGTCCTTGATAACGGATTTGGCACCCATGGTGCCGTAGGTGATAATGTGGGTCACAGCGCGCTCACCGTACTTGTGGCGCACATAGTCAATCACCTCCGGGCGGCGGGTCTGGCAGAAGTCAATATCAATATCCGGCGGGCTCACACGCTCCGGGTTGAGGAAGCGTTCGAAAATCAGGTTGAAGGCGTAGGGGTCGATGTTCGTGATTTTCATCACGTAAGCCACCAGCGAACCGGCGGCCGAACCACGGCCCGGCCCCACGGGAATATCGTGGTCCTTTGCCCAGTTGATGAAATCTGCCGTGATGAGGAAGTAGCTCGGGAAACGCAGCTGGTTGATAATGCCCAGCTCATAATCCAGGCGGGCACGCAGCTCCTGGTCGTTCTCGGCGCGTTCCTTGCCATATCGTTCCTCCAGGCCCTTGAAGCAGATTTTACGCAGATACTCCTCACGGGTGGAGCCATCCTCCGGGGCGAACTCAGGGTATCGCTCCGTAGAGGTGGAGTCCAGCTTGATAGAGGTATTGCAGCGCTCTGCAATCACGTTCGTGTTCTCGTAGGCATCCGGGTACTCCGGGAAAAGC
>JAZRBC010000103.1:0-2958 GCA_045634905.1 Akkermansia sp. | reverse complement strand
GCTGCGGTGCAGGTGCTGCGCCGTGCCCGCACGGTGAACGATGTGCTCACGGCTAGGGATCTCCAGCTTCAGGCCGCGGATTGTGAGGAAAATCCCGCAGAGCGCCAGGAAATCATACGCCGGGTCCACGCAGCTTATGCCACCCCGGAAGCGCTTCTGCCGAAACAGGGCAAGTTCGTCCCCAGGTGAGTACCAGCCTGATAATAAAAAACGCCGCGGTATGCGGCGTCTTTTTGTTGTTGAAAGGAGATTTGCTTATTTCATCAGTTCGTCGATGAGGAAATCGCCGGTCATCATCCAGTAACGCATGGTGAGCCCGGCCAGGAATGCCGCTGCCAGTACGGCAAGGATGTAGAGGCGGCGCAGAATGATGTGCAGCGCGCTTTCTTCCTCGGTATAGAGGGCGGTTTCGCGAAGCGGGGAGCCGCCGGAAGCTGTGCGGATTTTTTTCTTCTTCCGGGGGGCGCTGGGGGCTTCTTCTCCGGACTCGTCTTCGGCGGGTGTTTCTTCCACCGGTTCGGCTGCAGGAATTTCACCTTCGCCGTACAGAAGCATGGCGCTGCCCAGGCTGTATGTGGCACCGCTTACCAGTACCGCCGAGGTGGTGGCTTCATTCTCCGCCAGCAGGGTAGCATTCTCCGCCGCGACTGTTACAACATATCCCTGTTCCTGGAGAGCGATGCTGCAGTGCTGCGGCTGCAGATCCGCAATGTGCGGCAGAGAAATGGAGCATTCCTCGCCGCTGCCGATGAGCAGTACAGAGCCGTCCTCGGGCAGAGGATAGCGGTAATCGTTTCCGTTGGAATCGATGATGTCGATGTAGGCCATATACATAGCGAGTATGCCATATGCGTCAGAAAAGGCAAGGAAAAACTTTTTCGCGCGTGCGCGCGCGTCCAATTTTTTCTTGCGCGGCGGGTTCTCTGTGGTAGAATGCCGGGAATGAGTGATATTTTGTTAAGGGTGCTCGATTTGCGGCGGGCGTTTGGCCCTGTGCAGGCGGTGCAGGGGGTGTCGTTTGAGTTGCGGCGTGGCGAGTCGGTGGGCCTGATTGGTGCGAATGGAGCGGGTAAGACCACGACGATGCGGATTCTCGTGGGGCTGGATGCTCCGGATGCCGGGCAGATTGTGTACGACGGCGTGGATGTGGAGGAAAACCCGCTGCGGTTGCGCGGACGGGTGGGCTGGATGCCGGATGCTCTGTTTCCGCCGGCACACACCACGGTGTGGGATTACGTGGATTTCTTTGCCCGCGCTTTCGGGCTGCGTGGTGAGACTCGTCTGGCGGAAGTGCAGCGGGTGCTGGAGTTCTGCGGAGTGGCCGGTATGCAGGACCGCCTGGTGGATAAACTGTCGAAGGGCGAGATGCAGCGGGTGAACCTGGCCCGCATGCTGGTGGGTGACCCGGAGCTGGTGGTGATGGATGAACCCGCAGCCGGGCTTGACCCGCGCGCCAGGGTGGAGTTCAAGCACTGCGTGCGCGAGTTGCAGAAGCAGGGTAAGACTCTGCTCATCTCCTCCCATATCATTTCCGAGCTGGCCGAGATGTGTGATTCCGTGATTCTGATGGATAAGGGCCGCATATTGTACCAGGGGGCATGTGCAGAGGTGCAGCCGAAGCAGCAGCGGGTGGTGTACGAGTTTGCTGTGGCCGGCGATGGGGCAGGGGAGTTGCAGCGGGAACTGGAGCAGCAGCCCGAGTGGAAGGTGGTGCAGCTGGTGGCTCCGGGATGCGTGCGCGCCGAGTACACCGGCGAGGATGGCGAGCCGCTGGCTCTGCAGTTGCGCGCGCTGTCTGCTGCGCACCTGCTCACCCGCGTGGAGCGCTGCAAGGAGACTTTGGAGGAAACGGTGATTAACATGATGAATGACCATGAAAAATGATATTTTTCCGGATTGGTTGCCGCCGGCGCTGGTGAAGGACCTGCGGCAGATGCTGCGCTCTCCGCTGTATATGGTGGGGGTGCTGGCTATGGTGGGCGTGTTCACGGTGCTGATGCTGCGGCAGGAACGCGGTGCATATGACTTCGCTGCGATACTGCTGTGTGCGGTGGTGCCGGCGCGTGTTTCCATGTCGGTGGCAGCTGAGGTGCGCGCCGGTGCGAACTTCATGCGGCTGACTCCGCTGAGCTCGTGGCAGCTGGTGTGGGGTACCTGGGCATCGGCCATGGTGCAGGTGGTGCTGCTGGCGTTGCTTCTGCTACCGGCGGTGGCGCTGTGTGCGACTGATGGAAGTGCAGGGGCAGCCCGGCATTGGGAAATGTATTGCTCCGTAGTGCCGTGTATGGTGCTTGTGGCTTCGGTGGTAGTGGCGCTGGCTCAGGCTACGGCAGGAGCCGGTACTCCGGCACGCCTGCTGGTGGGTTTTCTGGTGTTGAATAATGTGGCGCTGCTGCCGCTGATGGGTGGTTCGTTTGATGCTGGTCAGTGGGGCGGGAACCTCTTGTGGCTGCTGGCTGCCTGTGCAGTGCTGACGGTGGTGCTGCTGGCTGAAGCCCGGCGCCTGTTTGCTCACCCGGCAGAGAATTGCTCTGCAGCGCTGCGCCTGTGCAGTCTGCTGGGGCTGGTGGTTTACGCAGCATTGTTCGTGGATAGTAATCTGGATAATTATCCCGCTATGCTGGGTGGCTTTGTGGCTGCTGGCGGGTTGGTGCTGCTGGTGGCACTGTGGGATGCGCTGCGCCCGGTGGAGACTGCGCCGCTGCGGAAGCTCCGCCTGCCCGGGCTGATTCTGCAGCCGGGCGTGAGCGGTGGCGCGTGGTGGCTGGCCGTTTCCGGGCTTATCTGTGGCGCTGCACTTGCCCCGCTGGTGTGGATTCAGTGGTTTGCCCTGCAGTTCCGCGAAACAGCGGCTTTTTCTCCCATCCCGGCGCTCAGGTGGGATGATCTGGCGATTGTCCTGGCGGAGCTCTGGGTGGCGCAGCTGGTGTGCCTGCTGGCTGCGGTGCTGGTTTGTTC
>JAZRBC010000102.1:0-10532 GCA_045634905.1 Akkermansia sp. | reverse complement strand
GGTCAAGTCCCCTTCTGCAGAGACAAAGAAGCTGCAGCTGCCCCGTGCATCTGGAGCGCATGTGCGTTTATTGGGCGCAGACTACGAACAGATTATTGACAAAGCCGGAAACATCAACCACCCGATGAGCGACACGCCGGTCCGCGTGAGTTTCGAGGTGAGCAAGGACGGTCGGAAAGTCACCAGCCGTGACTATGAAATCACCGTACCGGCAAAAGGCAAAGCAGCGGCCAATGTGAACCCGAAGCCTCAGATTATCCCCGAACTGCTGACCTGGAAAGGCGGCAAGGGCACGCTGCAGCTACCCGGGGAGGTGCTGGTGTTCGGCCTCGATGGCTATGTGGAAGAGCTGATTCGCGAAATCAACACCCTGCTGCCGGAGGGATACTCCGCCAAACGCACGAACGACGTGAAGGCTGCGCATGTATCCATCGTCGCCTCCAAGGGGGCGGATGACGAGTCCTACCGCATTTCCATCGGCAAGGAGCGGGTCAACATCTCCGCCGCCGGCAACACCGGCCGCTACTGGGGCACGCGTACCCTGCTGCAGATGATGTCTCAGAACCCCACCGAGCTTCCCTGCGGCAGCAGCTGGGATGCCCCCCGCTACAAGCTGCGTGGCTTCATGCTCGACGTAGGCCGCCTGCCCATTCCGCTGGATTACGTGAGCGATGTCATCCGCCTCATGGCCTGGTACAAGATGAATGACCTTCAGCTGCACCTGAATGATAACTACATTTTCCACGAGCATTATGTGGATGCCGGCGAAGACCCCTTCAAGAAATCCTATTCGGCTTTCCGCATGGAAAGCAACATCAAGGGCGCTGACGGAACCCCGCTCACCGCTCAGGACCTGTACTACACCAAGGGGCAGTTCCGCAAGCTGGTTGAGTTCGCCAATGAACGCGGTGTGAACATTGTGCCCGAGTTCGATGCGCCCGGCCACGCCCTTTCCTTCACCCGAGTGCGTCCCGACCTGATTTACCAGGGACCGATGAAACATGTAAAGCGCCGCTGCGAAATGCTCGATGCCGCTAACCCGGAAACCCTCAAGTTCGTGGGTCAGGTGTGGGATGAGTACCTGAAGGGCAGCAAACCCGCTTTCGAGAACTGCCCGGTGGTACACGTGGGGTCCGATGAATTCTTCGGAGCAGCCGAAGATTACCGCAAGTTTGCGGATGGTCTGCTGGGGCACATCCAGAGCCGCAACCACACCCCACGCATCTGGGGCAGCCTGAAGGCCAAGCCCGGCAAGACCCCGGTGCGGGTAGATGGCGTGCAGATGAACCTGTGGAGCATGGACTGGGCCAGCGCCTGGGATTCCGTGAACGCCGGGTATGATGTGATTACCACCTTTGACCGCGACCTCTATGTCGTACCCTTTGCCGGCTACTACCGCGCCGACCGCAACCGCAAGGGACTCTACGAGAACTGGAAGCCCAATAACTTCGGCCGCGAAACCCTGCCTGCCGGGCATCCCAGGCTGCTGGGTGCCACCTTCGCGGTGTGGAATGACGAAATCGACCGCCTGCACAAGGGCTATGGTGCCTACGACCTCTGGAGCACGATTGACGGCATGGTGAATGTGCTGGCCCAGAAGATGTGGGGGCAGCCTGCAGCCCCCCGCAGCTTCGATGCGCACAACGACCTGGTATCCAAGGTAAGCCGCATTCCGTTCTGCAATCCTCTTTACCTCAATGACAAGGCATTTTCCCTGAAACCGGGGCTGACCCCCATGCGTCTCCGCAAGGGTTCCAAGGGGCCGGACTACCACCTGACCATGGAGCTGCTGATGCCGCAGGCACCCGTACCCGGCGAGGAACAAGTGCTGCTGGGCTCACGCCAGGGGCAGCTGCTGGCCGCCGGCAAGGATGGCCGCATCACCCTGCGCCGCAGCGACAGCATCGAGTTCGCCTTCAATGCCAAGCTGCCCGTGGGCAAGCGCGTGAAGCTCGAACTCATCGGCACCATGGGCAAGACTGAACTGCTGATTGACGGCGAATCCGCAGGAGAGCCGGAAAACGTGCGCTTCCCGCTGCGCCAGGATGGCCGCATGAGCACCTTTGTGCTCCCGCTGGAATCCCTTGGCAGCTCATTCAACGGCAAGGTGTTCAGCATTGACGTGAAATAAGCAGCACCACGCCTTCCGTGATTATCTGCAGCCCGGCAAATGAAGGTTTGCCGGGCTGTCTGCGTCCAGACTACTCAAGGGCTCAGGCAATTTTAACTTGCAACGGCCAGGCGCCTGTGGTAGGATACGCGCCAATATGAGAAAGACCTCACTTTTCATGATGGCCGCTCTCTCTGTAGCCCCGCTTATGGCAGAGAATCTTCAGGATTTAGCAAATAACCTCCCCGTCCAGCCCCGCACCAGCGGGCACAAGCTGGAGATTCCCGTGATTCCCGGTGCCGAGGTACGTCTGCTGGGCGCAGACTACGAGCAGATTATCCGTCCGAGCGGAGACATCGTCAAACCGCTGACTGATACCGCAGTCAAGGTCAGTTTCGTGGTAAGCAAAGACGGAGAACAGGCAGTATCGAAGGATTACGAAGTGACTGTGCCGGGCAGACTCACCCCCGATGCGAATGCCAACCCTGCCCCGAAAGTGGTTCCCGCCCTGCTGAACTGGGCTGGCAGCACAGGCAGTTACACGCTGGGTCAGGAAGTCCGGGTAGCCGGAGCAACCGAGGCTTTTGCCACCGAACTGGAAGAAATGCTGGGCTGCAAGGTCATTTCCGTAGCCGCCGGTGAGAAAGCAGACATCCGCCTCGGTATCACCAACAATATCGCCCTCGGCGACGAAGGCTATACGCTCGACATCAGCGCCGACAAAGGCATCGTGGCCGGTGCCACTACCGAGACCGGCCTGTTCTGGGCCACCCGCACCATTCTGCAGATGCTGCAGCAGGGGAACGGCTCTGCGCCCTGCGGTAAAGCCATGGATATTCCCCGCTACAAGGTGCGCAGCTTCCTGCTGGACGTAGGCCGCCTGCCCATCCCGCTGAGCTATGTGAAGGATGTGGTGAAATACATGGCCTGGTTCAAGATGAATGACCTGCACATTCACCTGAACGACAATTACATTTTCCATGAAAATTACGTGGATGCCGGGGAAAATCCCTTTATCAAGTCCTATGCTGCTTTCCGACTGGAATCTGACATGGTGGGCAAGGACGGCACCCGGCTCACCGCGGACGACCTTTCCTACACCAAGCAGGAGTTCCGCGACTTCATCGACTACGCGGCGCAGCACGGAGTGAACATCGTGCCGGAGTTCGACACCCCCGCCCATGCGCTTTCCTTCACCCGCGTGCGTCCCGACCTCATCTACAAGAGCAAGAACAAGCGCGCCTGCGAAATGCTCGATGCCTCGAACCCCGAAACGCTCAAGTTCGTGGAGCAGGTGTTCGATGAGTACCTGCTGCCGCAGAATGGGCAGAAGCCTGTTTTCGGTGACTGCGGCGTGGTGCATGTGGGTGCCGATGAATTCCACGGCGATGCCGAGCACTACCGCTCCTATACCGATAGCCTGCTCAAGATGGTGCAGAGCAAGGGCTACACCCCGCGCGTGTGGGGCAGCCTGAACACCAAGAAAGGCAAGACCCCGGTGCATGGCAAGGGGGTGCAGATGAACCTGTGGAACGGCGGCTGGGCACGCGCATGGGATTCCATCAACGACGGGTTCGATGTCATCAACACCAACGACGGTGCTCTCTACATCGTGCCCTTTGCTCCGTACTACCGCATGGATGCCCGCCACGGCTGGGTGCACGAGCACTGGAAGATTAACCACATTGCCGATGAAGTGGTACCCTCCGGTCATCCCCAGCTGCTGGGCGCAGCCTTCGGCATCTGGAACGACATGATTGACCAGCGCTATGTGGGCTACAGCGCCTACGACATCTGGCACATGTTCAGCAACTCTGTGGATGTACTGGCCGGCAAGATGTGGGGAAGCGATGCCACCTCCACGAGCTATGCCGAGCACAAGAAGCAGCTGAGCACGCTCAACAAGGTGCCCGGTCTGAATCCCTATTCCCTCTGGAAACCCGGTGCCACCTACACCTGCTACCCCGGCAATCTGCCCTGCGAAATCGGCCAGCCGAGCATGGGGCCCGATTACGAGCTGACCATGGACATCATGTTCAGGGGCGAGCCCTCCCTCGGTGAAGAACAGGTTCTGCTCAAGGGTGACTCCGGTGTGCTGTGCGCCGCGCTGAGCGATGGTACCGTGGGCTTCCGCCGCAACGACAGCATGGAATTCTCCTTCAACTACAAGCTTCCCGTGGGAGAACGAGTAACCCTGCAGCTCATCGGCAAACCCGGCAGCACCCAACTCCTGGTGAACGGTCAGCCCGTCGGCCAGTGCACACTCACCCGCTTCCACCGCAACCCCGAAGGCATTATCAACACCTTTGTACTGCCGCTGGATGTGATTGGCAGCAGCTTCAATGGTGAAGTCTACTCGCTGCACGTGAAGCACACCGCTCCTGCCGGCCCCACCGTGGATCCCAACCTCAAGAAATGATGAGCACGGATCCGCAACAGGAATACGAAGCCGGCGCCGCGGCATTCAAGGCAGGCAACGCCGCAGCGGGGGCTGAGCACCTGCGCGCGGCAGCCTTTGCCGGTCACGCCGAAGCTCAGAACCAGCTTGCCCGTGTCTACTTTGCCCAGCTCAAAAGCCGGCAGGACCTCATTTCTCTGGAAACGGCAGCCCAGAGCGGCGACCACGTGGCTCTCTTCGTGCTGGCCATGTGTCTCATCGAAGGCAGACTCATGGAAAAAGACACGGATAAGGCTCTCATGGCTCTGAAACACGCCGCTGCCATGGGCAACACCATGGCCGAACGCATGCTTGCCCAGGCCGGTTAAGCGCAATCCACCCTTTATGCAGGCCGCTCCCCCTCCCGGGAGCGGCTTTTTTTTGCATATTTCAACTAACCAATATAATTTTTTCTCGCATAGCAGGAAAATACGTGCTACATTGTCAATTGAATATGAAACGCACCCTGTTCACAGTTTTTCTGGCGACCGGCATGACCATAGCAGCCCCGGCACCGCATCTCACCGGTCTGTGCGGTCATGTATCCCGAGGGGATGCAGCAGCTGTGCAGCAGAGCCTGAATGCCGGCGCTGATCCGAACCTGCACGATGCTTACGGCAAATACCCACTCAGCACGGCCGCTTCCAGCGGGCGGGTGGACATCATGGAACAACTGCTGAATGCCGGTGCACGGGTCGATGCTGTGGATTCCTACAGCCGCACCCCGCTGCAGATTGCCGTGTGGAACGGGCACCTCAAGGCCGCCGGGTTGCTTCTGCAGCACAAAGCCCAGGTGGACAAGCGGGACAAGCACGGACACACCGCGCTCATGTTCGGCAGCATGCGCTCAGAAGCAGGCATTGTCCGGCTGCTGCTTGAACACGGAGCGGATGTCAACCTGACGAACAAGGAAGGCCAGAGTGCTCTCATGTATGCAGCCATGCGGCAGGAAACGACTCTGCCCGCAATTCTCCTGCAGGCCGGAGCCAAGGTCAATGCACGTGACGCACGGGGTAACACACCCCTGCACCACGCCGCTATCTTCGGCAACGCCGCAGCAGTGGAACTGCTTGTGAAACACGGTGCTGCGGTGGAGAGCCTGAACAACGATGACATGAGCCCGCTCATGCTTGCGGCCCGGTATGGCCGCACTGCCACCCTTCAGCAGCTGCTGAAGGCAGGTGCCCAGGTCAATGCCACCAACCCCTCCCTGCGGACAGCACTGATGCAGGCGGCCTTCCGCGGACATCTGCCTGCGGTTGAATGCCTCATCACCGCCGGAGCCGACCTCAATACACGGGACCGCTCACAACGCAGCGCGCTGATGATGGCCGAGGAACAGGGACATGGCGAAGTTGCGGCAGCCCTGCTTGCCGCCGGTGCCGAGCCTACGCGGAGGCGATAAAAAGCGTCCGGACACTGCCTGCCCCCAGAGTGCGGTTCAACGCACGCACAATCTGCGGTTTGAGACGGGTGATTTCATACCGCACGGTGGGGTGGTTAACCGTGATGCGGGCGCGCCCCTTAGCCACACTCACCAGGGAGGATACAGCGGCCAGCGCAGGCCCCACGGCATCGCTCCACGCTTCTGCCAGCAGCTCGGGAGCCAGGGTATCCTCCTGCAAATCCAGTTCACTGAGCAGCTCTCCCAGCAGAGATTCCATGCTGCGCTGGTTGCTGGCGCTGTGCAAGGCGGTGCCTCCGCCCAGATAATCCGCCATGGCCTGCGCACGAGCCCCGCTGCGCATACTGCTCACTCGGACGGCACGCTCCCCCACGCCATCGGGCATTTTCTGCATATAGAAACGCTTCTTCGGCCGGCTCACCGGTAAGGGATTGAGCGGCACTACCGGCGTTTCCTTCTTTTTACGAGGCGCTGCCATGAGGGGACAAAGCGGGCAGCCCGGCGCACCGGACTGCCCCAGCAAAGGAATGAATCCGTGGCTTTACTCGCCGTCGTCGCCGATGGCCTGCACGGGGCAACCTTCCATAGCCTCGGTGCACAGAGCGATTTCCTCGTCCGTCACAGGCTGCTTGCAAACAAAGGAAAGACCCTCGTCATCATCGCGGGAGAAGAAGTCAGGGGCGGTCTCGCGGCACAGATCGCAGTCGATGCAGTTGCAGTCAACATAGAACTTGCCGGGAACATTCTTTTCAGTCTTGTCATCGATATCGGCCATAGTCGTGTATTGGGGGTTATACCCACACCTATTTATGACCTATTTTTGGCGGAATGCAATCCTTTTTTATTGCAACGCGGCATTTTTCGGTACAAAATAAGGTCATGCAAGACCAGGAGCAAGAAAAAACGGAGAAATCCGAACGGATGGACAAAATCTGGGGAGCTTTGGCAATTGTGCTGTTAATCGCCGGTGTGCTGGGGTTCTATTTCCAATTCAACGACCTGCCTCGTTCATACTGGAGAGATGCCAGCAAGCCTCTTCCCTGGGAAGGAGCCGGAGTCCGGATCAAGGCTGCAGAAGCCTACTGGAAAAGCTCTGCCGGTGATGACCGCATGGCGCTCCGCTCATACAATTTTCCGGTCTGCCGCCTGCAACTCGACGAAGCCAGCGGCAAAGGTGACCTGCTGGTACGTTTCATCAACAGCGAGGGCATCCAGATGGGTGACCGCATCTACGTTTCCTATGCAGATGGCAAGTTCATTCCCCGGGAACATAACAGCGGCAAAATTTCAGAGCAGGAAGCTATCGTGAGGCTGGAAGCCGGCTTTCTGACCCGGGATGAATATATCCTTCACCAGCTGGATGAGCACGCCCCCTTGTGGCGTGTGGTGGTGGAATGCCGCCCTGCAGGTGGCGAAATAATTGAAATCGGTCACATCTGCATTCTCCCCAATGACATCTGATTCCTCCCGTCCTGCGTGGAAGCGCCGGCTCATCTGCGCGCTGGTCTGTGTACTGGGCGGCATGTTCATGGCGCTCGCATTCCCCCCGTATGACCTGGGCAATCTGGTCTGGGTGGGGCTCCTCCCCCTGCTCTGCGTGCTGTGGACCGGTCGCCCCGGATTCCGCCGCGGGTTCTGCTATGCCTGGCTCTACGGCATGGGGTGGTACTGCCTGAGTTTCTGGTGGATTCATAATGTAGGCTACGTGTTCCGCATTCCCATGCCGGTGTTTGTGGGCATAGCCTTTCTGCCGCTCATGACAGTCTATTCATGTCTGGTGGGTCTGTGGGGCGGTCTGGCCAATACCCTGCTGCGCCCGGTACTGGCCGCAGGACCGGATACGACCGGCATGAAGCCCGAGCGCAAAAAGCAGGCATGGGGTGATTGGGCCACGGCTGATATGCTGAGCACCCTGCGCAGCGCAGTGGGGCTGGGCGCCATGTGGGTCTGCGTGGAGTGGTTGCGGGCAAACGGCACACTGGGCTTCAGCTGGAACAGCATGGGCATGGCTCTCTACGATGGGCTTTCCCTCGTGCAGTGGGCTGAGTTTGTGGGCACGGCTGCACTCTCTTTCATTCCTGCAGCGGCGGGCATCATTCTCTGGGGTGCAGGCCGCCGGACCTGGATACAATATCGCGCGACCGGGCGCGGATGCCGCCCGTGGGACTTCTACGCGATGATTGTGGTACTCTTCCTCATGTTTGCCGGGGGACTGGCTATATCCAAGGTATACTCACCGCTGGTCATGCTGAAGCGGGATGACGTCATCCAGCTGCCGGTCATGGGGGTGCAGCTGAATCTGGACCAGGTCGAGCGCATTGAAGCCGGCCCCGTTCAGCCGGAGCTCTACGGAGCCTTCCTGCGAGCCACGCGTCAGGCATTCGGGGAGGTTCAGCAGGCCACCATTCGCCAGGCTATGGAAAACCCGGACCTGGCCATCACCCAGCAACTGCCGCTCTGGGTCGTGTGGCCCGAAAGCGCCATGGGCTGCCCGATTCGCAGGGAAACCACATCCGGTGAGCTTCTCCCCGATCCCTACACAAACCGCATCTTTTTCGGAGAGGAAGGTCTGCCCATGGTGCGCCAGCAGGTGCGTGAAATGGGTGGCAGGGATTTTGTGCTCTTCACCGGAGTGGATGAGTACCTGTGGGAAAGTGACGGCAAGTACATTTACCCCTGCGGCATGCACAACTCCATGGCCATCATCCCGGGCGGGTTCGACTCCATCACCACCACAGCCAAACAGCACCTCATGCCCTTTGGCGAATACCTGCCCTTTGTGGAGCATCTGGAATGGCTGGGCAACATCTACACCTCGCTCACCGGCACCCAGGTTGGCGAAGGAATACGCCCCGGCAAGGGAGATGAACCCATTGCCGTTCCCCTGCCCGGCACGAATGAAACCATCGGAGTCATCCCCGCTGTGTGCTACGAGGACACCGTGGGCCGCCTGCTTACCAAATACGTGCGCAAGGGGCCGCAGGTCATCGTGAACATCTCCAACGACGGCTGGTTCCGCGACTCCTGCTGTGGTGAGCAGCAGGCGCGCAACGCGGCTTTCCGCTGCATTGAACTGCGCCGCCCCATGGTGCGCGCCGCCAACATGGGCTACACCTGCGCCATCGCGCCCAACGGTGCCTTCATTGATATCCTGCAGAAGGCAGATGGCACCCCCCACCTGGCCGGCCACAGCTACGCCGTGCTCCCGGTGGACAAGAACGCCGGGTTCACTCTCTACGCCCTGCTCGGCGACTGGGCCGTACTGGTGTGCGCCCTGCTTGTCGCTGCCACCGCGCTGCCTGCTCTGTTCCGCAGGAAATGACAATCCTGCAGCTCTGACTCAACCAGAAGCCCCTGAATCCATTCTGGATTCAGGGGCTTCTCTATTCGGAATGGTGAATACTTTAATAAGCGCGGGCCCAGAGCACGCGGCGCGTGGTGGGGCGGCCGGTGAGGATGCAGGGTGCAGCCTCGGCGGCGCAGCCCATTTCACCCTGCGGCACGCAGCGGATGGAGATGCGCAGACTCTTGGCCAGGGTCTCTTCTTCCTCGGGAGTACCGTCCCAGGGGCAGAGCAGCCAGTCGGCGTCGCCCTCGCCATTGAAGTTTTCCTTCAGGTCTTCGAGGCTGCTGCAGGGGCGGATGTGGCTGTCGCGGAAGCTGCGCTGGCGCTGCAGGAGCGTGTTCTGAATATCCTCAAGCAGGCTTACGGCATTCTCCACGAACTCTGTCTCGGAAATGAAGCTCTTCTCGTTGCTGGCCTGATCGCGGCGGCAGAGGCACACCGAGCCCTTCTCCAGGTCGCGAGGCCCGATTTCGACACGCACAGGCACGCCCTTCTTGATCCAGTCCCACTTCTTGGTGCCACCGTTGATATCGCGGGTATCCACCTGCACACGCAGCGGCATGCCGTGGAAGCTCATGGCGCTCAGCTTATCGGCCAGAGCCTGGCAGTGGGCAATGATGGCATCCTTCGTATCAGCCTTGGGCGTGACGGGAATGATGACAATCTGCTTCGGAGCCACGCGGGGCGGGCACACCAGACCGTCATCGTCCGAGTGAGCCATGATGAGCGTACCAATCATGCGGGTGGAAACACCCCAGGAGGTGGTCCAGGCAAACTGGCGCTCATTGTTGCGGCCGGCAAAGGAAATGTTCTGAGCCTTGGCGAAGTTCTGTCCCAGGAAGTGGGAGGTACCGGCCTGAATGGCCTTGCGGTCCTGCACCATGGCTTCCACCGTGAAGGTGCGCACTGCGCCGGGGAAGCGCTCATGCCCGGTCTTTTCACCGGGTATCACATGCACAGCCAGCACATCGCGCTGGAACTCCTCGTACACCTTGTGCATGAGGGCGGTCTCTTGCTCAGCCTCGTCGCCGGTTTCGTGGGCGGTGTGCCCCTCCTGCCACAGGAACTCAGCCGTGCGCAGGAAAATACGGGGACGCATCTCCCAACGCATCACGTTGCACCACTGGTCCACCTTGATGGGGAGCTCGCGGTAGGACTCCAGCCAGCGGGAGAACGCAGCGCCAAGCACCGTCTCGGAGGTCGGGCGAATCACGTACTTATCCGTCAGCTCGCC
>JAZRBC010000101.1:0-9940 GCA_045634905.1 Akkermansia sp. | reverse complement strand
GCTGGAAATCTGATTCACCAGCCCGCGCCATTCCAGTTCTTCGTAAAAAGTCATGCGTGGTGGGGTTCTGCTGTTCGGAGCGCAGATGATACCACGCGCACGCGTGTGTGTCAATGCGAAAGCCTGTGTTGACAAGCTCTCACAGCCACACAGTTTCAAACATCTTCAGACAAGAAAACCGGGCTGCCCCATCGGAGCAGCCCGGAAAAATGCAAAAGAAACCAAATGATAAGCTTAACCAATCTGAGCGCGCCCGGAAAGGCGGGCACCTTCATCCATGGAAAGCGTGCCGGTCGTGATATCACCGGTGATATTGGACTGGGCGTTGAGGTGGCAGCGGTTGCTTTCGATATTGCCCTCCACCTTGCCGTAGACGTGCACCTCGCCGGCGTGGATATCGCCCTTGATGTTGGCCATCTCGCCGATGGTCACCTTACCGGTGTCGGACTCAATCTGACCTTCGATGTGACCATCGATGTGCATGTCATTCTGGAAGCGGATGGAACCGATAATCTCGATACCGGCGGAAAGAACGTTGGTGGTGTTCGTGCTCATGCTTTGTATAAGAGGTTCGGGGTTAAAGGGATTACACCGTCATGATTTCCTTCTCCTTGGCAGCCACCAGGTCGCCAACAGTCTTCACGTACTTATCGGTGAGTTTCTGCACCTTGTCCTCGGCGGTGCGCACACCGTCCTCGGTCAGGATATTGTCGGACTTCATCTTCTTGATGCCGTCCATACCGGTCTTGCGCACGCCGCGGATGCGGACGCGGGTCTCTTCACCCAGGCCGGACACGTACTTGCAGAGTTCCTTGCGACGCTCACCGGTCAGCTCAGGAATGGGCAGGCGCACGGAGCGGGCATCGATGATGGGGGAGATACCCAGACGGCTCTCGGCGATGGCCTTCTTGATGTCATTGAGGGTACCCGGGTCAAACGGCTGGATGAGGATGGAGCGGGCATCCGGGGTGGAAACCACGGCCAGGCTCTTCAGCTTCATGCTGGAACCGTAGGAAGCCACATAGATATCCATGTTATCCACCAGAGAGGGGGAAGCCTTACCGGTGCGCACACCGGCAAAACCGGCCTGCATGTGCTCCACGGCTTCTTCCATTGCGGTCTCTACCTCGAGTAAGAGTGTCTCTTCGTCCATTGTCGTAATTTATGTTTGTGTGTTAAAATCTTGTTATTCAGCCCACGATGGTGCCAATCTTCTCACCCAGCAGAGCGCGGGTGATATTGCCGGGCTTGTGCATATCGAACACCATGATGGGCTTGGCGTTGTCCTTGCACAGGGTGAAAGCGGTCTGATCCATCACCTTCAGGTTGCGGGAAATGCATTCCTCGTAGGAAATGGCATCGAAACGGGTGGCCGAGGGGTCAGTCTTCGGGTCAGCGGTGTATACACCGTCCACAGAGGTGGCCTTCATCACGATTTCTGCGTTGATTTCGCAGGCGCGCAGAGCAGCGGCGGTATCCGTGCTGAAGAAGGGGTTACCCGTGCCGGCGGCAAACACGATGACCTCACCGGCGCGCAGCTGGTGGCGGGCCTTGTTGCGCACATAGGGTTCGGCCACGTTCTTCATCTCAATGGCACTCTGCACATGGGCCGGCACACCGGCCTCCTGCACTGCAGAACAGATAGAGAGCGCATTCATCACCGTAGCGAGCATGCCCACGTAGTCAGCCGTGGGGCGGTCCATACCGCGCACGCTGGCCTTCGCACCGCGCCAGATGTTACCGCCACCTACCACGATGGCAATCTGCAGGTCACCCTTCTGCTGAGCTTCAGCAATTTCACGGGCGATACGCGCCACAATCTCCGGTGAGATATTATCCTTACTGCCCGGGGCGCGCAAGGCTTCACCGCTAAGTTTCAGAAGAATACGCTTGTACGGAGGCTGTGTCTGGTCACTCATGGTTCCTATGCAGGTTCAGTTCCCGTTAACTCTGCCACTTTTAGCGTCAAAAAGCGAGCTTAAAATGCGCCAGCCAGCAAAATTTTACGGTGCACCTGGCGAAGTGGAATCAATATCTCGCAGGGCGGGTTGAAAATCAGCTCGCCGCCCTGTTACCGCGACCAGCCCTGCATGAGATACAGCTGGGAGTTCACGCGGCGGGATTCTCCACCGGTGGCGGGGGTGAAGTGCAGCTCCCAGGTGCCGGCGTACATCTCGCCCCACTCGCCGCTGTAGACAGTAAAATCCTCCGAAACAGCCAGTTTGCAGAAATCGCGATAGGGCATGGGGATCATCCTTATCTGGTCAAGCTGCCGGGTACTGAGTTCCGTGCCCCGGGTGTATTCATGCACGGTCACATGAAAGCGGCCGTCGGGGTAATCACGCGGCACCACCAGCAGGATGCCGTAGATACCGGCCTGCCCGGTCTGGCGCAGCACAATGGTGGGTTTCTCCGGCAGCGGGGGCAGCAGCGCATCCAGCCCCTCGGGGGTGGGATTCGCCGCCAGAGGAGCCAGTGCTTCATCCAGCATCTGCTGTTTCTTGAGGTCATATGGTGAGGGGCCATCCTCTCCGTGGAATCGGTAACGCCGCGTATATATCTCCCACCCGTTCTTCAGGGGCTTCTGCCAGATGACATCATCCTCACTGTGGCGCCAGGTATCCACCTTCTCGCCGTACGTATGCTCACCGGCATGCCGCAGCAACTCCAGATGCGGCGCGGACTTCACCCCGGGGGTCAACGCGCGGTGGCACATGGCCCGCAGCTTGTATTCCAGCAGCAGCTCCGGCGCATTGGCGGCCAGTGTCTCCACATTCGGCGCCGATTCGGACAACACTTCATCCCCCGCAATGACCACACCCGTATCCTCGGGCATAATGGCCTGCCACTTCTTCGCCACGGGTGAAAGCTCCTCATCATTGATGGTAAGGAACGAGAATTCCAGCGGCACCGCCATGCCGGGCTTACGCTCCGGGCTGAGTTCCTCCGGCAGCTGGTGTTCCAATGCGAAATCATCGAAATCACCGAACATGGTGAACATACTGCTGGCAGAAAGGCAAAACATCATCCCCACCCCGGCCAGCAGCGACCACAGCCAGGCCCTGCCAATCCCGCCCTGTTTCCGGATAAGCCGCCGCACCGTGAACACCACCAGCCAGAGCGGCAGCCCCACAAACAGCAGCATCTGCACGAGCAGCGCCCCGTCCAGCCCACGGCCCAGCGAGGAACGCAGCCCCACCCCGGCACTCAGGCTCAGGGTACTCAATACCATGACAGCCGCGGTGCAGCAGGCGCTGCCCACCAGCCCCACCACAGGCATCACCCAGTTACGCCCCAGCACAAAACGCACCATTCCTGCTAACTTTTTCATCGTCTTTTTTTTTCCTGTTAACGAGACCAGCCCTGAGTGAGGTAGACCTGACTGTTCACACAGCGGGATTCATTACTGCCCGCCGGGGTGAAATGCAGCTCCCACACGACGGCATAAACCTCGCCCCATTCACCGCTGAATATCATGAAATCATCCGATTCCGCCAATTTGCAGAAGCCGTGATAAGGCTGCGGTGTAAGCCGGATGGAATCCAGGTCGCGCGTCTCTATGGCGCTGCCGCGGTATTGGTCCCGCACCGTCACGTGGAAACAGCCCTCCGGGTAATCCGACGGCACCACCAGCAGAATACGGTACATTCCCGGCTGAAAATCCTCGCGCAGCACCAGGGTGGGCTTATCCGGCAGCGGCGGCAGCAGCGCGTCCAGTCCCTCGCGGGTGGGATTCGCCGCCAGCGGTGCCAGCCCCTCATTCAGCAGCTGCAATTTCTTCAACTGGATGAGCGTCGGCGCCGGTTTATCATTCCACCGTGTACTCACATCGTAGATTTCCCATTGATTCGGCAGCGGCTTGCGCCACTCGGCATCATCCTCACCCACAGGCCACCTGCGCACCTCTGCGGCCAGATTATGCCCCTGCGGATGCCGCAGCATGTGCAGCTGCGGAGCCACCTTCACCCCCGGGGTCAAGGCCTGGTGGCAGATGGCGCGCAACTTGTATTCCAGCAACAGCAGCGGAGCCTCAGCTGCCAGTTTTTCCACATGGGGGGCAGATTCCGACAAAGCCTCATCCGCACTGACCGAAAGGGATTTATCCACCTCCACCCGCTCCTTCCACGCACGCACCACAGGCGGCATCTCACCATCGGGCGGGTCAATGAACGAAAAACCGACCGGCACGGCGATATCCGGATGGCGCTCCGGCGCCATCTCCAGGCCCAGCGGATGAGAATCAGCCCAGTCGTCATAATTCCCCAGAGCACAGAAGAACACAGACCCCGCCGCGCAGGGCACCAGCACCAGCTCCGCCACAGCAGTCCACAGCCAGGCCCACCACACCCGGTGCTGGCGCTTGATGAGCCGCAGCACCGTGAGCACCACCAGCCAGAGCAACAGCCCTGGAATCAGCAGAATCTGCAACGCGACTGCCCACTCCATTCCCGCAGACAAGGCATGCCGGTACGCTACCGGAGCATCGAAACCGGCCTCAGCCAATACACCACACGCCACCACACAGACAAGCCCGGCCAGCACCGCCACCACAGGCAGCACCCAGTTACGCCCGAATACGAAACGCAGAATTTTCTCCAACCTTTTCATAAAATATTCTTCTTTAATCGATATGAGGCCACAGCCCCCACCACCGCCAGGAGCAGAAGGCAGGCATGCACCGGAAGCCAGCCCCACACAGCCCCCTGCTCCGCCATGCCGGGATTCAGCAGGCTGCTGTGCCAGCACCACCCGCCACGCATTCCCCAGAGCAAAGGCAAGTGCCAGCAGATAAGCAGCAGCTCATACACCAGCAGAAGGCCGAATATCACCATATCCCGCACCGGTTTCACCAGGCTTTGCGGTCTGTACAGAAACGCCACGCACCACACCGGCCCACCGAAGTAGGCCAGGCTCAGGCTCTCCCATGCGTGGGTGCCCGCGGCATCCTGCTCCCCGTGCAGCGGCACAAAACAGCACACCGCCAGCACCAGCAGCGCCGCCATATTCAGCCTTGCCCGGCTTACCAGCAGGTCCCGCCGCGCTTTCTCAGCTTTCCACATCGTCCACCTCCTTCCGGCAGTTCCGGCGATAAAAACAGAAGAAATAGAGCGATGCCCCCAGCCCCGCCACTACAGGCAAAGTGACGATGACGGTGATTATCCACATTCTCAGGGGAATCCCCAGACTCATGACCGATTCGGCGGGATTGTCATGATTCACATACACCGTTACCCGGCGGCTCTTGATGGCATTCTCAAATTGCCTGCGGGTGAACATGTAGCCCTGCCGCACCACGGTATAGGTCTCGCCGCGGTACTCAATCGCCACGGTGAGATGCGATTTCTTGTACCCGTCGCGGTAACTCTCCACATAGCCCTCCACAGGGCAGTTCGCATCCGCCTGCAGCACGCAGTAAACACCCTTCCAGATACTGGACACCGGCCAGCTCCACAGCAAGGCCAGGAAAAGGAAAGCCAGCGCACCCGTCAGGTTCGCACGGCGGGTCTGCGTCCTGGTGTATGCGTTATTCTCCAGCCATTCCATGTCTGCCATAGCCTGTTCTCCTTTCCTGTTACCACTGCGGAGCCCCCATGAGCAGAAACTCCTGTCTGCCCAGGCAGCGGGATTCGCCCCCGGCTTCCGGGGTATACCAGATTTCCCACTCCGTGGCGTAAAACTCGTTCAGATCACCACTTTCCACCAGCACATACGAATCCAGCGCCACGCTGCATACGCCACTCAAAGGCACAATCGGCATATCTTTCACATGCACATCCACCCGCTTGCCGGTCGTCAGCTCACGCACCTTCAGCTCAATGCTGCCCGCAGGATACCCCGCCGGCAGCACAACCAGCGCGCGGTACGCCCCCCAGCCGGCATTCCACAGGCTCAGGAACGGCTTCTGCGGCAGCGGGGACAGCAGTGCATCCAACCCCGACCGGGTGGGATTGGCCGCCAGAGGAGCCAGGCTTTCCTCCAGCAGCCGAAGCGGGCCGGACACTTCTTCCTCAAACGGTAATGAGGGCGAATACTGGTACTGCGCCGGCATCACCACCGACCAGCCATGGTGCAGCGGCATGCTCCATATCCAGGCACCCCCTGCCAGAGTCTGCAGCATATGGCCCTGCGGGTCATTGGCATGCACCAGTGCCACCGGTTCATGCCCGTGCGCCAGCACCTGCGCATCAAATCGCGGGTTCACCGCCTCTGCATACAGGCAGCGCAGCATGTATTCCTGCAACAGCTCCGGAGCCTCCCGCGTCAGTTTTTCCAGATTCGGCAGTGGCGGCAGCTGCACCAGCACCTCCAGGGGCCGGCGGTTCGGGCGCAAATCCAGCAGAGCCTGAGCCCTGGCGGCGGGCGGTTTCACCTCCCCCTGCACCTCCCGCAGACCGCGGGGAGCCACAAACTCACGGCCTTCGGGAATCTCTATTCCCAGCGTATACCAGTCGATACGGTCTTCCATAGCAAAAAACGGCAGAATTCCCAGAAAAAACCCTATGCTCGCCAGCACGGCTGCAGCCATGCACCCCCAGCAGCGCAGAACATGCCCGATTGACCGGCGGCGCAGGGTCTGCACCACCAGCCACACCAGAGCGCCCAGCCATACCGCCACAACCAGGGTCCATACAACCAGCGCCACCACTGTGAACAATCGCCTGCACCATTCCTCTCCACCACTCCAGGAATACAGAGCCTCCGTGGTGCACACAGTCAGCACCACGGAAAACGCACTCAGAAACACCGCCAGAGGCAGCAGCCAGCAACCGCGGCAAATACGCCGCAGCCACCCCGGCTTTACCTCAGGCTCCTCGCTCATGACCGCTTAGTGATGATGACGGTGGTGGTGATGATGGTGATGATGGTGGTGGTGGTGGTGACAATCATCGCAATCATCATCTGCCTCGGCTATCAGCCAGATAACGCCGGCGATACCGGCAACGATGACGGCATTCTCCGCCACGGTGACAGGTAAATCCACCAGCAGCCAGTTAAAGGGGGCGGCCGCATGCAGCCATCCTGAGTTCGGCGATTCGTAAGAATAGGCCACCATGTGGTCATCTGCCTTCTTCACGACGGGAATCCGGCAGCTCAGTCTCTTCACTTCATCGGCATTGGTGACCTCCTGCATACTGATCTGTTCGGCAGGTTTCTTTCCCTGCCCGGTGAGATACAAAGCAAAATCCTCCGATATACGGTACATCCCCATGCCCCGAGGCTCCAGCGAAGCTTCTGCAGGGGACTCCTGGTCAAAGACCGAATACTGCAGTTTCACAGGATGCCCGTAGCGGTAACGCGGCAGCTCGATGTAGTAATTCGAACCATTCTGGTACACCACTGGATTGGTCGAAACATTCAAATCTGCCGCATTTGCCCTGGCTTCATATCGGGCGTTGTCGATAAGCCGCCCCGTGGAATTGAAATAGCAACTATTCAACATCACCGGCAGGCACAGAATGGCCCCTATAGTTTTAGTAAGACTCCGCATACACACAGTATACCAGATACCAGCGCCGAATCAACGCATTTCCGCCAAAAACCAGCTTGATTACAAAAGAAAATGGCGTAAAATGGTTTCCATGAATCCATCTCCCTCTCTCCTGCTGCTGTGCGGTGTTCTCCTGAGCTCATGCATGGTGAGCCACCAGCGGCTGTATGAACATGCCATGGTCTGCGATGCAGTGGAAGTGCCGCAGCCACGAGCCTACCTCCGCAGCGGTGGAAAGTGCTATGTGCAGGGGCAGCGCGTGCAGCTGCGCTATGTGCGCCCGGGGTCCTGGGTCAGTTTCGGGGAAGTCATCGTCAGCCCTTCGAAATGGCATTTGAGCATTGTCCCGGGCAGCCGGGGTGAAACCGTTTACCGGGAGGTGGTGGTAACCCCCGTCACGCACTATGAGGGCGAAGATGACCACCCCGTGCTCTATCGTTCCGGCGAAATCGAGTTCAAGGAAGGCAGCACCTGGCAGACCGAAGCACCGGCCAGAGCCACGCAGCACACCGCCCTGTATGGTTGCATCGGCACTGCTGGCGACAACTCCACCGCTTTCGATGATGACCAGGCATCCCGCCGCATGACCTGGCGCGGGTTCTATGCCCTGCCCGCCGCCGCAGTGGCGTTGCCGGTGGATGCAGCCGTCACCCTGGGGAGCAACCTCATCATCGCCCCGGCTGCCGGGCTGGTGTCACTCATCTGCCTGCCCGTCACCCTTCCGCAGCAGCAGGCGGCGCAGCCCATTCCCCCGCCCCCACCACCGGCAACATAACGAATCTACGTTGACATAATCAACGAACACCCAGTTAATCAGCTCGTTAAATCCCAGGCTGGTTATTTCGGGGCAATTCTACACTTACTCTCCGCCCATCATCAGGAATTCCTGTTTGCCGATGCAGCGTGCTTCCCCGCCATCGGCCGGGGTAAACCAGATTTCCCACTCCGTGGCGTAGAACTCATTCACGTTTCCGCTATGTACCTTCAGGTAACGCCAATCTGCGCTGCACACATTTCCCAAGGAACGAAGCGACTGTTTACGGGCAGAAATGCGGACAGGCTTGCCTGTCGACACCTCGCGGGCGCGCAGCTCCACGATACCTTCCGGGTGTCCCGACGGCAGAATCACCAACGCACGGTATTCACCTGGAAACACCCCGCACAACAGGCAGAGGAAAGGCTTCTGCGGCAGCGGAGGCAACAAGGCATCCAACCCGGCGAGGGTAGGATTCGCCGCCAGTGGTGCCAGGCTTTCATCCAGCAGGCGCAAAGGCCCCGCCACCTGCTCCTCTGCGGGAAGGTCATCCGAGTAGTAATAGTCATCATTCAACACCACCGACCAGCCGCCATACAGAGGGAGCGTCCAAAGTCCAGGAGCCGTTTTCTCTGCCCGGGGTTGTCGCTTGGACGCCAGATGCCATCTGCGCACCGCACGATTTTTACCCAACACCATCGACTGCGGGTCATTTGCATGCGAGAGCAGCACCGGCTCATGCCCCTGGCAGAGCACCTGAGCATCGAAGCGAGGATTCGTAGCCTCTGCGTACAGGCAGCGCAACAGGTATTCCTGCAACACCCCGGGTGCTTCCTTCGTAAGTTTTTCCAGATTCGGCAGCGGGGGCATCTGCACGAGCACATCCAGCGGCTGCCGACGGGGGCGCAGCTCCAGTAATGCACGGGAAGCGGCAGGAGCATCTCCCACATATGCCCGCATCCCGCGAGGCGAAACATATTCCTTCCCTTCCGGGAGCTCCACATCCAGCATGTACAAGTCCGTATAGGAGGTAGTTATCACTATGGGAATCATTGCGGCTGCACATGCGGCACTGATACCTATCATAGCAGCCCAGCACCGCAGAATATGCCACCACTGTCGACGACGCCAGCAGAGCACAGTCATCACAATCGGCCAGAATTGCAGCAGCAAACACAAAAAAAGCGCAACAATCGCAAAAGGCAAAACCAGCCACTCACAAGGCTCACTCCCCCGCCATGAACCGATAAGGTGCTCCCCCATACCAACAACAAAGGACACGACACATACCGCGTTGGCAAATAACGGAAATTTCCAGCTGCTCCACATGAACTGCTGCAGCCGTTCCATCCGTTTCTGAGTGTTGACATTGAGCTTCACGACTCCTACTCTAGCTGATATAAGCTCACACAACAAGAACATAGTTAAAAACTGACCCGATTCCCAAATTATTACAGATTTATATTTTCCTATTGCTTTTTGCTGAAGAAAGTCTTATATTACGTTTCAGGTAAAAATATACATCACCTATATGCAAATGGTGTAGTTTTTCTTATTTTTACATTACAACTACATGAATTCGCAGGAAATAGATAAAGTCTGCAAGCGCAATAAGGGCATCGTAACGCGAAAGCAGCTTACGAAGCGCCGTATGTACGCACAACTTCTGAAAAAAGTACACAACGGCGACCTCGTGC
>JAZRBC010000100.1:0-1532 GCA_045634905.1 Akkermansia sp. | reverse complement strand
GGGGTGGCTGCTGGTGCTCACACCGCTGCTTGCTGCTCTGAGTCTGGCTGCCGCTGCTGCCCGGATACCGCGGCATGAACCGGCATGGGACGACTACATCGTGTGTCTGGTTCCTCACCTGTGTCTGGTGGTGGCTTCCATGGTCATCACCCAGATTCCGTCGCTGGTCTGCTACTGGGGACTGTGCAAGCTGGGAGATGCCGCAGAGAAGCGCGGCATCAGAGGATTCATCATCTGGCCGGTAGTCGTGCTGCTGTGTACGCTGGCGGGCTGTGAGCTGCTGTGGAGCCTCACCGGGCTGTGGGTGGTGACCTGCCCGTACTCCACGCTGGCGTGGTTCGGGGTCTTGCTCTTTCTCTGCACCCTCGGGCTGCTCTGTACATCCCGCAGCATCATCAAAGGCAGCACCGCGCTGCACGCCATCTATGGAGGGCTGGTTCTCATCAACGCATTCTGGTTTCTGCACAGCTGGGCAGACGGCGAGCTGCTGACCCGCCACGGCGTTTTCGGAAAAACCTCTGCCCGCGCCAGCTGGGATAATCCCCTGCTGCCCGCAGATTCCTGGAACCCACCCTACCACAGCTGGCTTTTCGAGCCGGGGCGCGTCATCACCAGCGACAAATCTCAACAGAACAGCTTATGAAGCAAATTATTCTACCCATATGTATGGCAGCGCTGCTCGTATCCTGCAGCAACACGCCGGAACAGACAGAACAACCCACGGTAGACTGTGAGGTTTACCAGATTGTGCCCAATGGTCCCGCCGTGCTGGTGGAACTGCAGGGAGAACAAAGCCGCCATGACAATGGAGAGTTTGTCACCATCACATACCGCGGTACCGTGCGTGCATCCGTAGGCTCGTCCCTGACCTGTGGCGAATCCATTCTGGTGGATACCTTTGAGCTCAACTACAAGGATTGGATGATTATCCACACCGACTCGAAATACATCACCCGCGATGCCGACGGCACCGTGCGGTTGAATGCCACCGATTTCAATTTCACCCATCCCTCCACAGTACGGAGCTACCCCTTCCCCCTGCCGGAGGCATGGGAAAACGTACGCCGGATTCTCAAAGGAAATTAACCATGAAGACACTCTTCCTCTCCATCTCACTCCTGGCAGTCACGCTGATTTCTCCATGCGCTGCCTTTGAAGTGAGCGACAATATCGTGCAGCAGGACAAAGACCTGTTCACCGTAATCTTCCAGGGCGTGCAGCAAGACCGCAAACCCCAGTGGCATGCCGGGCAACGAGCCCTGTGCAGCTCCAGTTTCCGTCGCAATAAGGCCGGACGCAAAGTCTACAGCGAAAGCATCCGGCTGCTCAGCTCGGACGGCACCCGGCTCACCACCATCCGCCGCCAGATATTCCTCGGCCAACCGAATGCGCAATTCCTCTATAACAAAACCGAGGAACACGCGGTGCTCCCCTTTGTGTTCGCCAGCACGCTGCGCTACATCGTGGACCGCGCGGACGAGCGCATCGATTTCCACATCTGGAAAATGGATGCCGAAAACAAGCATCTGCTC
>JAZRBC010000099.1:0-3938 GCA_045634905.1 Akkermansia sp. | reverse complement strand
TCTGGCCGCGCCGCTCAAGCGCACCATGGGCACCGCAGCCCTGGCCGCAGAAGCCGCCGGCTGCACCTGCCCGGTGGAGCCCGACCACCGTTTCATCGAAGTGGACTACGGCCCCGATGAAAACAAGACGGAGGAACAGGTCATGGCTCGTCTCGGAGCCGAGGCCGCCAAGGCTGAAGGAATCGACCCCGCCACCCTCACGCCGGAGGAAATCGCCGCCAGGGGTGAAGCCATCATTGACAAGTGGAATGCAGATGCCACCGTGCCCGATGGCTGGAAGGTAGATGTGCAGCAGATTCGCGACAACTGGATGAGCCTTGCCTCCGAAGTGAAGGACGGCGAAATCATGCTCTGCGTCTCGTCCAACGGCACCATCCGCTTTGCCCCCGTCATCACCGGTGACTACGCCGGCTTCTGCGCTGAGCACGATATCAAGGTAGCCACCGGCGGTGTGTGCATCTTCACAAGCGAGGACGGCACCACCTGGACCTGCACCGAGTGGGGCACCAAGGCATTCAAGAAAATCTGATTGTACACCATGATGAAGAAGCTCAAACCCGCCTGGGTGGATGAATTCAAGAAATTCGCCCTCAAAGGCAATGTGGTGGACATGGCCATCGGTGTCATCATCGGCGGTGCCTTCGGCAAGATTGTCACCTCCCTGGTGAACGATATCATCATGCCGGCCATCTCCATGCTCTCCGGCAACAGCACGAAGAACCTGGCAGACCTCACCTTCTCGCTCAGCGATGAGAAGGGCGCACCGGTCATTAAATACGGTCTCTTCTGCCAGACGGTGCTGGATTTCCTCATCATCGCGCTCACCATCTTCTGGGCAGTACGCATCATCTGCAAGCTGCGCGCCAGAAAAGAAGAGCCGGCAGCACCCGCCCCTGCACCGGAGCCGCCCCACACACCGGAGGATATCCTGCTCCTGCGCGAAATCCGCGATGCACTTAAAAACAAGTGAATAAAAAGCAACTCATAGCCCAGGTCCAGCGAAACATGGGCCCGGGAGCCACCCGAAGCACCGCCTCTGCTGCCGTAGAGGCGGTGCTCGCGTCCATCCTCCTGGCCACGGAGCAGGAAGAAAAGCTGCACCTCGCCCATTTCGGCACCTTTGCCCGCAAAATACGCGCAGCCCGCAAGGGGTTCGATATCAACACCGGTCTCCTGCGAGATATTCCGGCCAGAGCAGAGCTCACATTCACTCCGGCGAAAAACTTCCTGCCGGAAAATCATAATACTTGACACCCAGTCAACAGGAGAGTACCATTCGGGACATGGCATGTTCTACAGACTCAGAGGCAGAGTACTACCTGCTGTTACCCAACGGAGAACAGGAGGGGCCTTATAGTCTGAAAGAGCTGAGCGAAATGCTGCAGCAGGATCTGATTTCCTCCGATGCTCAGGTACGCAGCGCAACATGCGGCTGCCCGCTGCATCTGGATGAATTGCTGCACGATGCCCAGCCCAACACCATCGATGAAATCACCGGGTTGAACGGGCTGCGCGGATTTTCGCTGGGACACTTCTTTGCAGATGTGTTCCGCAGACACAGCCGCGACGAGGTGCTGGAGGTCTTCTGCTGCGGCACCCCTGCCACCACACCCCCGCTGCATGCCGTCAGCAGTGCCTGGCCCACCCCCTGGATTTTTGCACGCATGCTGCTGGCCTGCCTGCTGTTGTATTTCGGTTTTGACTGGGCAAGCTCCACCTTCCGCAATGCAAACCTGGTACCGGGGCTCATGTTCGTGGGTAATTTCGCTATTCCCTTCTGCGTCACGGTCTTTTTCTTCGAACTGAACGTGCGGCGGGATGTCTCCTTTTACGAAGTGGTGCGCGCCATGATTTACGGCGGCATGATAGCTTTGATTTTTGCCCTCATTCTGGTAGAGTTCAGCCCCCTGCTGCTCACCTGGGTAGCCGGGCCCATCGAAGAACCGGCCAAGCTGCTGGCAGTCATCCTCATCGCCGGCAGCCGGCGCAACGGGCGCATCCTGACCGGCCTGCTGCTGGGCGCGGGTGTAGGTGCCGGGTTTGCCGCATTCGAAAGCGCTGGCTACACCTTCACCGAGCTGGTACGACTCATCACCAGCTCGACCGCAGCTGAAGTGGTGAGCACCATCAACCCGGCCCAGGGACACGCCATCGCCCAGAGCGCCATGACCATCGACCCGGATGCGGTCATGCGCGTGCGTGCCCTCATCACCCCCTTCGGGCATATCGTGTGGACAGCCATCACCGCCGGAGCCTACTGGCATGTGCTCAAACTGCGGATTGCGGAAGGCCACAGGAGCTACAACTCAGTCCGCATCGACTGGGGAGCCCTGCTCGATATCCGTTTCCTGCGCATTGCGCTTATTCCCGTGGCGCTCCACCTGGTGTGGAACACCGACTGGCTGGCAGGCTTCGGTCTGCTGCGCTTCCTGGTGCTGGGTATCATCGCCTGGGCCGTAGCGCTGCGCCTCGTTCAGGCCGGGCTCCAGCAGATACGCGAAGAGAAATGCACCCGCGGGCTGCCGCGGTGATTCGCTTTTACTGACCTTGAGCAAAAGTGAGCCCCGGCTCGAACCTCAAGCCGGGGCGCATGAACAACTTGACCAGAGAAATCCGGGGTGTGGTTCACCACTGATTATTGAGACTCTTCGTCTCTTTGTGCACCTGCATGTTGCGCTCTGTCTTGCCGGAGACAGCAGGAGGCGTGTCGGTGCTCATGAAGAGGTCCAGAATCTCAACCGTATTCTTCCCGTTCTTCAGGAATTCCCCGGGGCAGTAAAGTCGCTCCTGCGGTCCCACATTCCAGTAGCGGCCCAGCAGGTGACCATTCACCCACACGTAACCTTTCTGCCAGTCTTTCATATCCAGGAAGGTATCGATGGGGTTCTGCAGCTCCACCTCAGCAAGGTAATAAGCGCCCTTCTCTGTTCCCCGGGCGCGGGCAGCAAGGCGGGGACTCTTTTTCTCCAGATTCATGGTGGATACACGCCAGCCGGTCAACGGTTTATCACCCAGTGTCACCTTGCCGATGAGGCCCTTGCGCTCTTTCTCCAGGAACTTGGAGAAATTCACATGCCCGAAGGTATCCACCACAATCTTGAGCACCGCGTCCGCCTTGCGCTCCGGCAGGTCGATACTGCGCTGGTTCAGGCGGCGGTCCATGGTGCCGATGAACTGGTCATCCACATAAACCAGGGCAAAGTCATGCGGGGTGCAGTGCAGCACGGCGGCGGGCCCGGCAGGCAACTGTGTATTATAAATAGCAATACCCTGATTCTGCCCCAGGGCTTCCAGTGTCTCGGGATGCTCGGATTTTCCCTTGCGGTGGGGAGCATTCAGCTCGTGGAATCCGCATACCTTCCGAGGCGTAAAGGCAGGAATCTCCATGGCCACCGGCTGCACCGGTTCCGGCACCTCCGCCCCTTCCGGCAGGGCGGATTTGATGATGTCGCGGTATTCAAAATACTCCTTCGTGAGATTGCCGTTTTCTCCGATGGGTGAGCCGTAATCATAGCTGGTGAGGTCGGGTTCGAACTTGGAGCCATCGGGGTTGGTGTTTGCGCCGGCAGTAAGTCCGAAACTGGTACCCCCGTGCAGCACAAAGAGGTTGAACGACACGCCGTCCCGCATGTACCAGCGCACCGAGTTGAGCGTATTGCGCGTGGGAGTCCAGTTACCCTCGCCCCAGTGGCGCAGCCAGCCGGGGTAGGTCTCGCTGCTGAATACAGGCACACCGGGTGCTACACGCAGCGCGGTGCGCATCTGCCAGGCATTGTCCGCAGGGTCAAGCCCCACAGCCACCCCCTTCGGGACAAAGCGCAGGTGGTGGTCAGCACCACCCTCGGAAAGGTAGAACGGGCCTGCCCCCTTCTTTTCCCAGAAGGTCCTGAGCCATTCGATATAGGCAAGTTCATCGTGCTCGCTCTTGTAGCTGCCGT
>JAZRBC010000098.1:0-6765 GCA_045634905.1 Akkermansia sp. | reverse complement strand
CGCGGGCGGCGGCGAGGGAGTCGAGCGCCTGGTGGAGGGCGTGGCGGTGGCGGGTGTTGATGGCGGCGAGGGAGTCGCGTTCCCCGGTGTCGCGGAGGAAGAGTTGTTCCACAGCTTGTTCAAGTTCCTGCCGGCCCTGGCCCGTGGCGCAGCAGATGCGGATAGCCCCCTGCTCTGCAGCCCAGTCGGGGTGGGCGGGGAGGTCACATTTGTTGAGCAGCAGCAGGTGGTGCGCGCCGGTGGCGGGGAGCTGCAGGGAGCGGCGCGGGGCGCTGATATCGGCCACTTCGAGGAGGAGGTCGGCCTCTGCCCCGGCGCGGCGGCTGCGCTCCATGCCCGCGCGTTCGATGGCATCTGCGCTTTCGTGGAGGCCGGCGGTGTCGATAAGGCGCAGACGCAGGCCGCCGAGGGCCACGCTTTCCTCGATGGTGTCGCGGGTGGTGCCGGCGGTGCTGCTGACGATGGCGCGTTCGTAGCCGAGCAGCATGTTGAGCAGGCTGGATTTGCCGACATTGGGCGCGCCGACGATGGCGGTGCGCACGCCTTCGCGCAGGAGCCGGCCTTCATCTGCGGTGGCCAGGAGGCGGCGAAGGTCGGCAGCGGCGGAGTCGAGCTGGGCGAGGAGGGAATCCGTGGTATCGGGGGCGATGTCTTCCTCCGGGAAGTCGATGTAGGCTTCCACATGGGCGGCTACGTTGATGAGGGTATCTGCCGCGGCGGCCACGCGGGAGCCGATGGCGCCCTGCAGCTGGTTCTGGGCGGCGCGGAGGGCGAGGTCGCTGCCGGCGGAGATGATATCCATGACGGCTTCTGCCTGGGTGAGGTCAAGCTTGCCGTTCTCGAAGGCGCGGCGGGAGAATTCGCCGGGGTCGGCGGGGCGGGCTCCGCAGGCGAGCAGGCGTTCGAGCACGCGGCGGGTGACGAGCATGCCGCCGTGGCAGCTGAGTTCCACGGTGTCCTCGCCGGTGAAGCTGGCCGGTGCGGCAAAGCTGGTGGCCACGCATTCATCGAGCACGAGGCCGCGGGCATCGCGCACGCGCACCAGGGTGGCCAGGCGGGGCTGCAGCCCGCGGCCGCCGGTGCACTGCTGCACCACGCTGGCGGCCTGCGGGCCGCTGACGCGGATGACGGCGAGCGCCCCGGTGCCGGGGGCGGTGGCAATGGCGGCAATGGTATCGTTCTGCATGGCGGGAGTATTGTCCCACAGATTGTGGTTTTGCGCAATAGCAAAAAAACGCAGCGGGGCTTCCCGGCACACGTGGATTTACGATTGACGATTTTTGAAGGACCGATTGACGATTTGAAAGTTCGCGTGAGATTTCGAGTCATAGCGCGCATAATACCATTGCCACGGGCGGAGGAGTGGAGTAGAATGGAGCTATGAGTTACGATCTGATAGTGATTGGCGGCGGTCCTGCCGGGTATGTGGGTGCCATCCGCGCAGCGCAGCTGGGCAAGCGCGTGGTGTGCGTGGAGCGCGAGCGCGTAGGCGGCACCTGCCTGAACTGGGGCTGCATTCCGACCAAGGCGCTGCTGAAGAATGGTGAGGTGTACAACACCATCAACAAGCGGGCGGCGGAGTTCGGAATTGCCACCGAGGGGCTGAGCGTGGACTGGAGCGCGGTCATCGGGCGTTCGCGTCAGATCAGCGACCGGCTTTCCGCGGGTATTGCGTTCCTGTTCAAAAAGAACAAGATTGAGTGCGTGACGGGTGAGGCGAGTATTCCCGGCTCGGGCAAGGTGGAGGTGCGCGCGGCAGATGGCAGCGTGAGCACGCTGGAGGCCCCGCAGATTCTCATTGCCACCGGTGCCCGCACGCGCGAGGTGCCCGTGTTCCCGTTCAACGGCAGGACCATCATCGGCAGCAAGGATGCGCTGGTGCTGGAGAAGCGCCCGGAGAGCATGATTGTGATTGGTTCCGGCGCTATCGGCAGCGAGCTTTCCTATGTATACCACTGCTTCGGCACGAAGGTGACGCTGGTGGAGGCGCTGCCGCGCATTCTGCCGAATGAGGATGACGAGGTGAGCCAGGCGGTGGAGCGCTCATTCAAGAAGCAGGGAATCACCTGCATGGCCGGCGCCAAGGTGGATGCGCTGAAGGACAACGGCGAGAGCGTGACCGCTACCATAACCGCGAAAAACGGAAAGGTGCAGGAGATTACGGCAGATGTGTGCCTGGTGGCCATAGGCGTGGTGCCGGTGGTGCCGCAGGCGGCCGGGCTGGAGCTGACGGAGCGCGGATTCATCAAGGTGAATGAGCGCTACGAGACGAATATCAAGGGTGTGTATGCCGTGGGCGACTGCATCGGCGGTATCATGCTGGCCCACACCGCCAGCTACGAGGCTGAGCAGGCGGTGGAAGGCATGTTTGTGGAGGGGCACTGCCCGCAGCAGGCCACCAATGTGCCGGGCTGCACATACTGCCACCCGCAGGTGGCCAGCGTAGGCAAGCGCGAGCGCGAGCTGAAGGAGGCCGGCGTGGAGTACAAGGTGGGCAAGTTCCCGTTCCAGGCGATTGGCCGCGCAGTGGCCGGGGGCGATACGGAAGGCTTTGTGAAGCTGCTGTTCGGCAAGGAAAACGGCGAGCTTCTGGGCGCCCACATTGTGGGCGACAACGCCACCGAGCTGCTGACAGCCCCGGAGCTGGCGCTGAACAGCGAGCTGACGGATGCTGACCTGAACGCCATGATTTACGCCCACCCCACGCTTTCGGAGGCGATTCACGAGGCGGTGCTGGCGGCAGATGGCCGGGCCATTCATGCCTGACCGCGCGCTTTATAACCCGACTACCCTATGGCACGTCAATTCTACTACGACACCGGCAGCGAGAAAGTAGGCCCCGTAAGCGGGGCGGAGCTGGTGCGCCTGCGCGCAAGCGGTGAGATTTCGGACGATACCTGGGTGCGCCGCGCCGACAACAACACCTGGCGCCCGCTCCACAGCGTGAACCTGAGCGCCGAGGAGGAGAAGGAGCGCAACCCGGGGCTCTTCACCCTGCTGAGCCGCAGCGGCATGCTGGGAACGGTGCTGATTATTCTGCTGTGTCTTGTCGTCTTCATCATCGTGGCTGTGGGCGCCATCAGGATATTCTGGCCGGTGCTGCTGGTGCTCTTCATTTTCTGGCTGCTGGCCAAAGCGCTTAAATAAATGATACCGTCTGATATCTGCAACCTGGACAGCCTGCACTCTGTGGCAAGCTTTGAGCAGCACCCGCTTTACTACTTCTGCTGCATCTTTGCCACGGTGGTGGGTGCCATAGCCGGCGCCACGGCCTCCAGCCGCGTGCGCATGGATATTGTGGGGGTGCTGGTGTGCGGCACCATTGCCTCGCTGGGGGGCGGCACGGTGCGCGATATGCTGCTTTCGGGCATGATGACCCAGAACGGCACACCGGTCACTATTTACTGGGTGGTGGGGCACGATGTGCAGTTTCTGTACATGGCGCTTGCGACCTCGCTGCTCATGTTTTATGTGACGCGGTTCTGGAACCCGCCCGTGGGTACCATCCGCGTGGCGGACGCGTTCTCCATGGCGTTTTTCACGCTGCTGGGGGCGGCAAAGGCCTATTACCTGGGCTGCCCGGGCATTGTGTGCATCTGCATGGGGGTGTGCACGGGTGTGGCCGGCGGTGCGCTGCGAGATGTGCTCACCGGCAATGTACCTTATGTGTTCCGCTCCAAGGAGGTGTATGCCTCTGCCGCATTCTCGGGCAGCCTGCTTTTCATCATTCTGCAGTACTTCAACTGCCCGTACGAGCTTTCATATATTCTGGGCACGGTTGTGGTGTTCCTGGTGCGTATGGCGGCGGTGTACATGAACTGGCGCCTGCCCTCCTACCGCCCGCTTTTCGAGACCACCCCGGCAGAGGAAGAGACGAACCCCGCGGCCGATAAAAAGGAGCCGTAAAGGAACGGGAGAAATGCAGCAGGCAGGATACGCCGGGGTTCCTGCGGGCTCTGCCGGTGCGCTCACAGCGCCAGCACCTGGCGCAGCTCGGCGGCCAGCCTGGCGGCGGGCATGGTGACCATTTCATCCTCGGTCAGGCCGCTCTTCTTGCGCCAGCGCACAATGCGGCTAAGCAGCTGCAGGTGCCACTCGGGGCATTCCTCCGGCACCACCACCAGAAACACCAGGCGGGCGGCGCTGCCCTGCCAGTCCACCCCCGGGGTGCTGCGGGCCAGGTACACGGCGGGCTGGGGAATCTCGAACACGCGGGCATGGGGAATGGCCAGGCCATAGCCCAGGTAGGTGCTGTCCTGCGCCTCGCGGTCCAGCGCGGTGTTCACCAGAGTGCGGCGGCGCCAGCCGGTCAGGCCGGAAAGCTCACCGGCCAGAAGCCGCACCAGCTCCACATGGCTTTCGCCCTGCGGCAGTTCTTCCTCTCGCACCCAGACCAGGGTCTCATTGCTCAGCTCCTCGGCATCAAACATGGTAGTGCTTCATATACCACCCCTGCGGGCGAAATGCAAGCAGGTAAACGGAATATGACGGCATTCGCCACCACAGGCGCACCGGCACCTGCGGCCCGAAGTTCCGCGGTAAATCAGTGTTTAGTGGGGAGTTTCAAGGAAATTATCGGAGCACGGGACTTTGCCCCGTATCCTGGTAACGCCTTAAACCGTCGGGGCTGAAGTCCCGTGCTCCGATAAAGGAAAGAACGCGCGTTGGCATCATGAAGGAAGCAGCGCAAAATTGAGACTCAAAGATGTGGAATCCTGGATCAGCTGCGGTCGTCGCGCGCGGCAAAATAATCCTGCGCAGGCGGAAGCGCCGCCAGGCGGCTCAGCAGCATGCAACGCGCCGGGGACATGCCGCTCTGCAGCAGCAGCGCCTGCGCCTCCGGCCCGGGAGCCATGCTGCAGAACGCAGTATCACTCAGCCGGAACGGCAGGGCTTCCTCCAGAGCGTCCTCCACCCGGCATTCCAGCCGCAGGGTGTCCTCCAGCGCCCGGGGAAAGGCCACCAGCAGCACATGCCGCGGCCCCCTGCCCTCGCCGCCCACCGCAGCCAGGCTGCGGATACCGGCCAGCCAGTCCAGCTGGTCCACCGGCCCGGCCGCATAGCCGAGCGAAGCGAAACGGTCACCCGGCGCAGTGCCGCGCGGGCGGACAGAATCGTACAAGTGGTCATAATACTCACCGCCTATGTAGAAGAACTGCTGCCCGCAGGCCAGCGCCTGCGCCACGGTCTGCACCTGGGTGGGCAGGTCTACCACCGGGGTACTCAGGTAGCAGTGCGGCAACAGGTCCTCATCTGCCAGGTCCACCCAGTCTGCCAGCTCGGCGGCCAGACGCTGCTCCTGCGGCGATTCATCGGCAAAGAAGGCATAGGGCAGCAGCACGCTGCCGGGCTTGCGCAGGCAGATTTTTTCCAGCCAGTAGAGCAGGTCTGCCGCGCAGCCGCTGCCGGTGCCGCCCGCTGCAGAGAAAAACACATGAACCTCCAGCTGCTCCACCCCTTCGGTAAGCGGCTGCAGCACGCGCAGCACCGCTGCCCAGCTCTGCAGCAGCAGCGCGCGGCCATAGCGCCGCCAGCCGCCGGCTCCCTGCAGCCCCGAAAGCGCCTGCTCCACCTCATACACCGGCACCTGCAGCTGCTCCGCCACCTGCCAGCGCATGCCTGCCACACAGCTCTTCAGCTCCGGGTTCTGCTCCATCTCGTTAAAGCTGCGTGCCTCTTTCTTGATGTTCAGGAAGGCCACATCTGCCGCGTATTTCTGCCACTCCGGGGTGCTCACCACGTCATCCGCCGCATCCAGATACACGCAGGCCACGTCGTCCCCCACCGGGGGCATACCACCACGCGCCACCGCACGCCGCCAGGCCAGCAATACCTGCCCGCCCACGCCACCAAGACCAATGAGGAGTGTCCGTTTCTTCATGTCGCTGCAAAAAAATGGGATTTGATTCTTATTCCTCAGTATAACACGAACTCCCGCCGCGTCAATCATTTAATCGCCTGACGGGCAAGATACGCACATGTGACCTGAAGTTTCATTTTCTAAACTTGCAAATCCTGGTGTCTTAAGCATTTATCCCCTGCAGCTCTAAATTATCATTCAGCGGGGTAACGAGCGTTCTTTCCTTTATCGGAGCAGGGGACTTCAGTCCCGACGGTTTAAGGCGTTACCAGGATACGGGACTGAAGTCCCGTGCTCCGATAATTTCCTTGAAACTCCCCACTATTTTATTGTGCCCCCCAAAAATAGCTCCGCCGGTGTGGCCGATTTCTCGGACACACCGCCATTCTCTCTATTGTATTACACTACCAATTAGTGTAAAACTTGTCGCACCGCGGTCTTATTTCCGGCGGCGGCGGGCTGCAAGGCCCATGAGCGCGAGCAGGCTCAGCGTGGCCCTGGCGGGCTCGGGAATGGAGGAGAAGCTCCCTGCGGAGGTCACCTGTCCATTCGCACCGTAACTCATTTCGGCCATGCCATATACTTCGCCTTGCTCATCGATGAAGTACACCTCCTTGCCGGTAAATACATCTGCGTGCTCTCCGTTGATGGTGAAAAGCACCTCACCTGCCTGATAATCCCCTGTCAGAGCCACCTGAATCACGGTATCGGGCATGATGACGAAATTGTCGGCATTCACCACAGTGCCCTGCGTGAATACCAGTGTAAGCGGAGCGGCTGCGCCATCTGCTGCGGCAAAGGTAGCAACAGAGCCCAGCTGCACGGCACCAGTGAAGGTTACGTTTCCAGAAAGGCAAACCGTACCGCTCGTAGCAGTGAGTCCAGCAGCGACAGCCTTATCCTCC
>JAZRBC010000097.1:0-20627 GCA_045634905.1 Akkermansia sp. | reverse complement strand
ATTATTGCGTGAGTTTTATTCGTATGCTATAGAGCACAACTTATTGGACTAGTTCCTTGTTTAGTAAGTTACACTCAATGTGCCGGAGCGGAATAACGCGTGGGCATAATAAGAATTCATCGTTTGGTGCACTGAATCTCTTCTTGAAGAAGAGGTTGCGAGCGCTAGCGAGCCAAATTCCGACTTTGTCGAGATGCTCCGACTTATTAGAATCCCCATTTGTCCCTTGTGCATTCCTGCAAACTCGGTTTTTTTCAGCAGAATAACAGAATGCCTGCGAATTATGCCAACGCGTCCGGGAGGCATCCGGCAAGGCTATTGGCAAAGGTAAGGTAAAACCGGTGAGACTGCAAACAAGAGCTTCAGCAGTGCGAAAGCAGGAGCAGATGAGCATTTTCGGCTTGATTTAGCGGCAGGGGCTTGCTACTATGGCTGTGTACTTAAAATCTAATCAAGACATGAAAACAGTTTCCCTTGTACTGCTGTGTGCCACCTTGCTGACACTTTCTCCCGCTTATGGCCAGGGACGCCGCAGTCGCGTCAAGCCCAGTGGTGCTGCTCCCGCTGCCGCAGCAGCAGAAGAAGCCCCCAAGACCGGCGTACGTTTTGTGATTTGCTCTCCCGCCGGCACCACGATGCCCTCACCGCTGTATGTGCAGACCGGGGATGACACTTTCAAAGCCATCAATATCGGCGCCCGCACGCCCAGCATGCGTGTGAAGCCGATTGGCGGCGTGGTGAAATTCTGGGACAAAGACCCGAGCGCTGAAGCTATGGGTGAAGATGATAAGAAAAAGAAGCCCGCCGGCAAGGCAGCGCTTCCGGAGCCGGTTTTCAGCGTATCTGCCCCCAGCGGCAAGGTAGTGTGCATTCTGACCCCGAATAAGGAGGTGGCAAAGACCCAGGCTCTGTTCCTGAAGGAGAGCGATTTCCCGAACAAGGGTATGCACGTTATCAACCTGTCCTCCTACCCGCTGCAGATTACCACTTCCGAAAGCGGCGATTTCAAGGATAAGAAGGAAAGCAAGATTGGTGTGTACCGCCGAGAGGACGGCATCTCCCCCGACAACACCTGGAGCTTCAAGGGCGAAAAAGGTCAGACGGTTTCCTTCGTGCTGACCTACAGCGAAAAGGGTGCCAAGGCTCCCAAGCGCATCAAGGCTTCCACTTTCGTCATCTCCGAGCGCCAGTCCATGGTGAACCTGGTGGTGAAGGATGCCGCCCGCAACATGCCCAAACTGATGTCCATTCAGATTGCCGAGGCACCCAAACGCGGCTCCAATAAATAAAGCATCACACCAGTTCTCAACTCTCTCCTCCCTTACTACCGACATGCCTAAAAAACTGACAGAAGGTAAAATTGCCGAGCGCATTGCGCGCATTGGCGACCAGTTTGCTGTAAGCGGCGATTTCCTGTATGGTGAAGAGCTGCGCAACGGCCACATCAACACCACTTACCGGGCCTGTTATCAATCGGAAGATGGGCAGATTGACCGCTACATCCTGCAGCGTATCAACGAGTATGTATTCAAGGATCCGGCGCAGGTGATGCGCAACGTGGAGAAAGTGACCCGCCACATCACCTGGAAACTGCTGCGCCGCCGCCGCGATGCCGCCGGTCAGACTCTGAACCTCTTCCCCGCCCGTGGTGGCCGTAACTACATTGTCCTGCCTGAGGAAGGCGGCATGTGGCGCTGCTACAACAACATCGAGGACACTCACACCTACGACGTGGTGGAGAACACCCGCCAGGCCTACCAGGCAGGCTTCGCCTTCGGTTCATTCCAGGACCTTATCTCCGACATGAACCCGGAGGACATCAAGGAATCCATCCCGGATTTCCACAATACCCCCAAACGCTACGCAGCCCTGCTGGCCAGCGCCAAGGCGGATGTAAAGGGCCGAGCTGCCAACTGCCAGGCCGAGCTGGAGCTGCTCGCCGGCTGGGCTGACCGCTACGACCGCATCACCCGCATGCTGGAAAGCGGCGAACTTCCCACCCGCATCACCCACAATGATACGAAAATCAACAACGTGATGCTGGATTCCGAAACGGATGAAGCCGTCTGCGTCATTGACCTGGATACCGTTATGCCCGGTTCCGTGCTCTACGATTTCGGCGACATGGTGCGCACGGCCACCTGCATGGCCCGCGAGGACGAAGAAGACCTGAGCAAGGTGCGGATGGAAATGCCCTTCTTCGAATCTCTGGCCGAAGGCTACCTGGATGCCGCGCACAATTTCCTGACTATGCGCGAGGTGGAATACATGCCTTTTGCCGGCTGGCTCATCACCGCGGAAATCGGTATCCGATTCCTGACCGACTATCTGGATGGCGACCTGTATTTCCGCACTGAGAAGCCGGAGCACAACCTCATCCGCGCCCGCAACCAGTTCAAACTGGCTCAGAGCATCGACAGCCAGATGATTTCCATGGGCAAATATGTGCGCCGTCTCATGCGCTCGTACAGCAAGAAGTAAACCCTCATGCTGCCCAGGATAATCAGCACGCTCTGCGCCGCTGTGGCGCTGCTCTCCCCCGCCGCAGCGCAGGAAGAGGATGCTGCCTGGAACCTGGAGCGCGCCCAGCAGGAATTCACCCCGTCCAACGCCTCAGGCAGCAGCGTATGCTTTTCCCTGGATGGCTGGAATATCGCCCTGATATCGCACAACAAATGCGATATCGGGGCTATCATCATCACCGCCAATACTGATGAACACGAGCACGGTCTGCGGTCCACCGCCCGCCGTCTGGCAGACCTGGTGAAGCTGGAATCACCGCTGTACCAGGACCTGGATGAATCCCGCACAGATGCGGCTATCATGCTGAATGGCGAGCTGATGGATGACCTGAGCTCTGAAGCAGAACATGTGCTGGACAGCTCCCCGCTTGCCGGCATGGCTTACCTGCTGCAGGAGGAGTATTTCTACATAGCCGGGGTTACCTCGCAAGGCTACCTGCATTGGAAAACCATCAAAAAAAGCAATGTGGAGCTGCTCATGCCCATGGCTCCTGCCAGGCTGCAGGCCATCGAGGTAACAGGAAAGCAGCGTATCGATGAATTCGCTGCAGAAGTCCTTGCCCGCAAGCTCGGCTTCGGCAGCAATACCGCCATGCTGGGCGACCGCGAGGTACTCTGCCAGCGGCAGCAGCTCGATGAAGTACCCTACATGAATACCAAGGCCGGAGTCATCACCGCCCGACGCGACAAGCGCGTGACCTTCGGCAAGCGGAATACCGCTATCAACATGCTCAACAACCGCTACGGCGGTGCCCTGACCTATCCTGCAGAAGCCTGCCCCTGGCCTGAAAAGAAAAAGCCGGAACCCACCCCGCAACCCGAAGTGGTGAAAGAGGTAAAGCCCCTCACCCCGCAGGAAGCCCGCGCGGCCTACGCCGAATACCTCCGCTCGCTCAAGAAATAAATGCCGCCACCGGCAGTAAAACCGAGTGATAAATGGGAAGTTGTTTTCGGAGCACGGGACTTCAGTCCCGTAAATCACGGAGAGTTTAATCGGGACTGAAGTCCCGTGCTCCGATGAAGTTCATGCCGCCAACTTCCAATTTATCGGGCTCCGCGGATTGATGGGAAAACACCCGCTGCATAAAAAAGCACGACCTGCTGCCCGGAAATGCGGGCAACAGGTCTGCGAAATATCAGGAATAACGGGGGATTAAAGCTCACCGCGTTCCACGGCGGGTAGAATGTTCCGCTCGTAGTGCTCCACAGCGGTCTTGAGACGCGGAGCCAGGCGGGATTCCGGAGCAGCTTCATAAGCCTTCTTATAGGACTCGTACACGTCCTTGTAGCGGCGCTGGAACACATAGGTATCACCCAAGGCACGCCAGGCCATCTGAGCCAGCTCAGGTTCCAGATCCGGGGTCTGCAGGTACTTGACGAGCATTTCGATATTGCCCGGCAGTGCTTCCGGCTGACGATTATTGCGCAGGTGGTCAAAAATGACCTTCAGCGCGGCATCCTGCTTGCGGTAGTTGTCAAAACGGGTCAGTACGCGGGCATAGCCCAGGGTGTTCTGGGGGTCCAGCGCGTTGATTTCGTTCACAATGTCCACGTATTTGTCGCGGCAGTTCTCAGGGATGGCGTTCAGGCCCTCAGCCAGGGCTGCAGCGCGTTCCATACCCTGCAGACCGGCGGCACGGGCAAAGGCGGCATCGCGCCTGGCGCGCACGGCGGCACCTTCCCCCAAAGCCTTCAGGTACTCGGCCGTGGTGCGGCGGGCACCAGCAATCTGAGCGTAGGGCAGACCCTCGGCATCAAGCAGCAGAACGGTGGGCAGACCGGTTTCGATGCGGTGGTGCACCAGCAGCTGTTCGTTAGCATTGCGCTGTTCCTTCGGAATGGCAGCCACTGCAGAGGGAAGACGCGGGAACACTACCTCCACCAGCACATACTTGTCACCCACAGCCTTTTCGAACTCAGCTGTCTCCATAATCTTGGTGCGCAGGTGAATGCAGGGCGGGCACCATTCCTTGCCGGTGAACTCGAGCATGATATCACGCCCCTGTTCCTTGGCAACAGGCTTGGCGGCATCCACACTGGGAGCCTGCGGCAGTGCCCAGGCGCAGCCGGCCAGAGCACCCAACGTCATCAGAATGTTGGAAATTTTCATAATTCTAACTGGTATGATTCCTTCTACTCCTTTTCCGTTCACTTTTCAATCAAATTTTACTGAAAATAACAAAAAAGAGCTGCGCGTAAAAAGCGCAGCTCCTGAAAATGATGATCCGGATTGGACTTAACCCTTCATGCCGGTGATATTGCCGGCGGCATCCACCTTGATATCGCAGGCGGAAGGCACCTTGGGCAGACCGGGCATGCGCATGATATCGCCGCAGAGGGCCACCAGGAAACCGGCACCGTTGGCAATCTCGAAATCACGCACCGTCACAGTGAAGCCGGTGGGGCGGCCGAGCAGGCCGGCGTTGTCGGAGAGGGAGTTCTGGGTCTTGGCCATGCAGATGGGCAGGTTGGTGAGACCGTTCTTCTCCATGAGCGCCAGCTTCTTCTGAGCAGCCTTGGTGAGCACCACACCGTTGGCACCGTAAATCTTGCGGGCGATGGTGGACATGCGTTCCTCCACGCTCAGGTCAAGGCTGTACAGGCATTCGAAGGGCTCGTACTCAGGCTGCATGCTGGCCAGCACGGTTTCGGCCAGTTCGGTGGCACCGGCGCCACCCTTGCCGAACACATCGGCCACGGCGCAGCCCACGCCCATGCCGGCGCACATCTCCTTCACCGCAGCGATTTCCTCCTCGGTATCCGTAGCGGCAAAGAGGTTGATGGCGATGGTGATGGGGCGCTTGTACAGGCGGGCGCTCTCGATGTGAGCCGCCAGGTTATCCAGACCGCGGCGCACGGCCTCGGCATTCGGGGTTTCCAGCTCGGTCTTGGCCACGCCGCCGTGCATCTTGAGCGCGCGGATAGTGGCCACGATGACGATGGCATCCGGGGAGAGACCGCTCTGGCGGCACTTGATGTCCAGGAACTTCTCGGCACCCAGGTCGAAGGCGAAGCCGGCCTCGGTCACGGCGTAGTCGGCGCAGGAAAGAGCCATCTTGGTGGCGATGACGGAGTTGCAGCCGTGGGCAATGTTGGCAAAGGGACCACCGTGCACAAAAGCGGGCACACCCTCCAGGCTCTGCACCAGGTTCGGGTTCACGGCTTCCTTCAGGATAGCCAGCAGGGCATCGGTCACGCCCAGCTCGCGGGCATACACAGCCTGGTCGTCGGCGGTGAAACCAATCACAATGTTGTCGATGCGGCGGCGCAGGTCATCGCGGTCCTCAGCCAGGCAGAAGCAGGCCATGATTTCGGAGGCGGGGGTGATATTGAAGCCATCCTCGCGGGGCACACCGTTCTTGTTCAGGCCAATCACAATCTGGCGCAGGGCGCGGTCGTTCATGTCCATCACGCGCTTCCAGGTCACCTTGTTCTGGTCCAGGCGGGTGGTCTTGTAGAAAAGAGCATTGTCAATCACCGCGGCCAGCAGGTTATTGGCGGCGGTGATAGCGGGGAAGTCGCCCGTGAAGCCCAGGTTGATGCTTTCGCCCGGGGTGATGCTGGAGGCACCACCACCCGTGGCACCGCCCTTGCGGCCGAACACCGGGCCCATGGAGGGCTCACGCAGCGCCAGACACACCTTCTGCCCCACAGCCTGCAGACCCTGAGCCAGACCAATGGAAACCGTGGTCTTGCCCTCGCCGGCGGGGGTGGGAGTCAGCGCGCTCACCAGAATCAGGCGGCCGCGCTTGCGGTCCTGCTTCAGCACTTCCAGACTCACCTTGGCTTTGTCGTAGCCGTAGGGAATCACATACTTCTCATCCAGCCCAAGCTTGGCTGCCATCTGTGCAGTGAAAGACGTATCTGCCATGGCCGTATTCTAACACATTCAGCCCCACTTAGCAAGCCAATATTCAGGAAGGAAAATCACCATCGGAGCATGGGACTTCAGTCCCGTAAAATTATGGAGCATTTAATCGGGACTATAGTCCCGTGCTCCGATATTTAAAATACCTCACAAGTTACTGTGACAGGATGAACAGCAAGGCTGGCATCATATCCGGCATTTTCTGAATGGCCAGTACATCAAAAATGCTAATGCCATCCACAACGGAAGATTCAGCATCATAACCACGCAACCATGGGGGATAACGTCTTCAAAAGAAGAATGATATACAATACCTCCCAGCGCTGTAACTCCCCCGGTCAGAAAAGAAACACCGATGTTTAAAACAAGCCATAGAATCACGTAGTAATCCATATTACTGCTCTGACGGGGAGGAAAGAATCTCAACATCAGCCAGATGGAGACCACGTTGGGAAAAATCGCCATATTCACCAGCAAAAAATGAGATTCATCGCGCGTATGCAGCAGAAAATAGTGTCCCATCCATGTATCGACGAGCCAGAAAATCCAGGCCAGCGATGCCAACACAACAGCCCCGGCATAAAATGAGCGCCAGAATTTCAGCGCAGGTGGAATAACCGTCGGCGTCATGCCTTTGCTGCTTTTTCCAGAGCCTCGCAGAAATCCGGACGCACAAAGTAGATACCGCGGCTGATACGTTCGTGGCGGTGGGGACTATCCTCCCATTCCTCGAAGAGATAGGTGGAGAGACCATCGCTGTACTCAATGCGGCGGGCCCTGGCCACCATTTCCAGCGGCCACTGGCGCACGCGGTTGCTGAGTACGCGCCCCTTGAATACCCGTTTATTGGTGATGATATAGAAGGTATGCCGCAGCATATATGCCCGCAGGAACGGCATGAGCACAAACAGCACGCCCAGAGTGAACACCAGTTCCTTGGGGAAGGTATCAGTCATGAACATGGCCCATTCCGGCAGAGGAATACCGGGTGCCCCCAGGTGAAACCAGACCGCCAGCCCGAGCAGCAGCACTCCGGGAATCACGCGCGTGATGAATAACCCGCGGAAATACAGCATGCGCGGACTGCCCGCCCACACAATTTCCTCGTCCGCCTGCTTATTCTGCTCCACCCAGGTACGAAATCCGGCTTTATTCATACTTTCACTCTACCACAAATGCCGCACAACTCAAGATTTTTTGCACAATGAATCTGATTCCGTTCACTTTTACTGCCAGCAGGCGGGGGAAAGCTTGCCAAGCGGTACAATCTCTGCTAAAATGACCGCAGCGACGGTGTTGAACCGGCGCTGCTTATTCCTTATTCTGAATCACCACTCATGAGCCTCCCGTTTTTCAGCAAACTTCGCAATAAGAAAGCCTACATGCGAATCGTGCAGGACGAACTCCAGAAGGTACGCGACACTATTGATGCGCAGACCGGGCATTTTTCGCCGCACATGCAGGAATACATGCGCCAGGTGTGCAAGGGCAAGGGCAAGATGATCCGTCCGGGTCTGGTGCTGCTTACTGCTGCGGCTACCGGTGGTATCAAACCGGAGCACACCACCTTTGCCGCCATGCTGGAGATGCTGCACATGGCTTCTCTGGTGCATGACGATGTGCTGGACAAGGCCGATACCCGCCGCGACCAGCCCACGCCGAATGCGCTGTGGGGAAATGAGCTGGCGGTGCTGCTGGGGGATTCCATGCTGGCCCAGGCCATGGTGATGGGTGCGGAGATTGGTGATTCCCGCTTCATCCGCCGCATGGCGCTGGGCGTGCGCGACCTCTGCGAAGGCGAGGTAGAGCAGTCCACCCGCCTGTGGGATATCGATATGTGCCGCGATGACTACTACGAGCTCATCCGCAAGAAAACCGCCACCCTCTTCGCCATGGCCATGGCAGGTGCGGCCTTCCTTCAGAGGCTGGATGATGAGATGATTGAGCAGCTCAACCGCATGGGTACCCTGCTGGGTATCTCATACCAGATTTACGACGACTGCCTCGACCTGACCGGCACCGATGAAAGCGCCGGCAAGACCCTGGGCACCGACAATGAAAAAGGCAAGCTGACTCTGCCGGTGTTCTTCCTCATGGAGTCCAGCAGCGAGGACGTGGCCGAATACGCCCGCAACTGCGTGGAAAAGCATGAGGAGATTGACTACTCCCGCCTGCGCCGCACCGATGCCTTTGCCGAAGCCATCCGCCTGTCGGTGGAGGAAGGTCTCTCGCGCAATGCCGAGGCCCGTGAAGTGCTCTGGATGCTGCCTGAATCTCCCGCCCGCGAGGCACTGGCCGAAATGACCTACCGGCTGGATGAGATGCTGACCGACTGCTGCGTGGACTAATCCCCCTGCCCCACCGCGATGATACGCCCGGAAAAAATGATGCCCCAGGAGGCGAATCTGGCCGACCGGATATGGGCAGATATCTTCACCGCCGCCGAACAGGCCGCCGATCGCGAGCCGAAGCTCACCGGGCTGCTGGATGACGTGGTGCTGAGCCGCAACAAGCTGGCCACCGCAGTATCCGTACGACTAGCCCGCAAACTTTCCCGCCGCGACATGGGGCGCGATGATCTGGAACCCCTCATCCGCAGCCTGCTGAAAAACAACCCCACCGTGGTGGATATGATGGCCGCCGACCTGCACGCCGTGGTGGAACGCGACGCCGCCTGTCACAACGCGCTGGAGCCGCTCATGTTCTTCAAGGGTTTCCACGCGCTGGCCACCTACCGCCTGGCGCATATCCTGTGGCAGCAGGAGCGCCATATGCTTGCCCTGTTGTTCCAGAGTGTGGGCAGCGAGGTGTTCGGTATCGATATTCACCCCGCCGCCCGCATCGGCTGCGGAGTTCTGCTCGACCACGGTACCGGTTTCGTGGTGGGTGAAACCGCCATCATCGAAAACGATGTCTCGCTCTTCCACGAGGTGACCCTGGGCGGTACCGGCAAGGAAAAGGGCGGCGCACGCCACCCCATTGTGCGCAGCGGTGTGCTCATCGGTGCCGGTGCCAAGGTGCTGGGCCGTGTGGAGGTGGGCGAATGCGCCAAGGTGGCCGCTTCCTCCGTGGTGCTGGACGATGTGCGCCCGCACACCACGGTGGCCGGTATTCCCGCTGTGGAGGTGGGCGATGCCGTAGGCGAACCTGCCCACTGCATGCAACATAGCCTGAGTTAAAAATTTAGACACCTTATCCGACCCATGATTACGGAACTGGACATCCACCTGCCGCTGGCCCGCGCCCTGCGCGAGGATGCCCGCCGCAAGGCCGCCGCACAGAAACTGCAGATTTCTCCCCACCGCATCAAAGGCATGCGCCTGGTAAAGGAAAGTATCGATGCCCGCCGCCGCCCCATCTGCAAGCAGCTCCGTCTGCTTGTGGGGGTGGATGAGGAACTGCCTCCCGCCGCGCTACCGGAGCGTCATTACACCCCGGTGGCCGCCGAAGCAAAGCGGGTCATCATTGTGGGCAGTGGCCCGGGTGGTCTGTTTGCCGCGCTGCGCTGCATTGAGCTGGGCATGCGCCCGGTGGTGCTGGAGCGCGGCAAGGATGTCTCTGCCCGCCGTTTCGACCTGCAGCCCATCAACTGCCAGGGTTATGTGGTGGAGGATTCCAACTACTGTTTCGGCGAGGGCGGTGCCGGCACTTTCTCCGACGGCAAGCTGTTCACCCGCGCCACGAAGCGCGGCCCGGTCATGGAGGTGTATGAAACCTTTGTGGCCCACGGTGCAGCCCCTGAGATTCTGACCGATGCACACCCGCATATCGGCTCCAACCGCCTGCCGAATATCATCAAGGCCATGCGCGGCAGCATACTGGCTGCCGGAGGCGAGGTGCATTTCCAGACCCGAGTAAATGGCCTGCTGAAGAGTGTGGACGGCAAGCGCCTGCTGGGTGTACATACAGCAGATGGCCGGGAGTTCACCGGTGATGCCGTGATTCTGGCTAGCGGCCACAGCGCACGCGATGTGTACCGCATGCTGCATGCCGAAGGTGTGCGCCTGGAGCGCAAGCCCTTTGCCGTGGGGGTGCGAATCGAGCACCCGCAGAGTCTCATCGACACCGCGCAGTACCACCTGCGCCCCGGTCAGGAGCGCCCGGAGGGGCTGCCCGCCGCCCGCTACACCCTGGCCACCAAGATTCAGGACCGCGGCGTGCATTCCTTCTGCATGTGCCCGGGCGGCTTCATTGTGCCCAGCGCCACAGAGAATGACGAGGTGGTGGTGAATGGCATGTCACTCTCGCGCCGCAACTCCCCCTTTGCCAACAGTGGCTTTGTGGTCACGGTGGAACCGGAGGATACTGATGCTTTCCTGGCCGAGCACGGCGTGCTCTCCGGTATTGCGTACCAGAAGGCCCTGGAAATTGCCACCAGCCAGGCCGGCGGTGGCATGCAGAAAGCCCCCGGCCAGCGCGTGGTGGATTTCCTGGCAGGCCGCGTCTCTGCCACCCTGCCCAAGACCACCTACCACCCCGGCATCACCGCCTGGGATCTGAATGCCCTGCTGCCGCGGAGTGTGTGCTGGCGCATGCGTGAGGGTCTGCAGTTCTTCAACCGCAAGCTGCGAGGCTTCGCGGGCGAGGATGCCCTCCTCATCGGCTGCGAAACCCGCACCAGCTCGCCCGTGCGCATTCCCCGCATGGATGAAACCCTGCAGCACCCGGATTTAACCGGTCTCTTCCCCTGCGGCGAAGGCGCAGGCTACGCCGGCGGCATCGTTTCCGCCGCGCTGGACGGCCGCCGCTGCGCCGAAGCTGTGCACGGATTTTTGGGTTGATACCCAGCCCTGCTTGTGGTACAACTGTGGGCATGGAACGCCTGGATAATCGCGGGGTGGATGAAATGCGCCCGCTTGAGTTTGTGTTGGGCGTGGCACCGCATGCCACAGCTTCGGTTCTTTCGTGCTTCGGTAATACGCGCGTCATCTGCGCCGTGACCATTGAGGAGGATGTGCCGCGCTGGATGAAGCTGCAGCATGTGCCCGGCGGCTGGCTTACGGCGGAATACGCCATGCTCCCCTACTCCACGCTGGACCGCAAGAAGCGTGATTCCGGCGGCAAGGTAGATGGCCGCTCGGTGGAGATTCAGCGTCTCATCGGCCGCAGTCTGCGTGCCGTGGTGGATCTGGAAGCCCTGGGTGCCCGCACCATCTGCGTAGACTGCGATGTACTGCAGGCCGACGGCGGCACACGCACCGCCAGTATCACCGGCGCTGCCGTGGCGCTGCAGATTGCGCTGAATAAACTGGTGGCCAGCGGTGCACTGGAGAAGAACCCCATGAAGCAGCTCGTCTCCGCCATTTCCGTGGGCAAGCTGCAGGGCACTCCCCTGCTCGACCTCTGCTATGTGGAGGACCGCGATGCCGAGGTGGACATGAATGTGGTCATGACCGAACGCGGCGAGTACGTAGAAGTACAGGGCAGTGGCGAGGAAGCCGTGTTCACGGCCGAGGAAATGGCCCAGATGCTCGCTCTGGCTGCCAAGGGGGCTGCCGCTATCACCGCCGCCCAGAAGGCCGCTATAGCCCGCGCAGATGCCCCCAGCGATGATGATTTCAACTCACTGCGCAACTTTTTTGCAAAAAAATAAAAAGCCTGTGTAGATTTTTCGCGGAAAGCACCGTTCCTCCAGGTGAGGAACGGTGCTTCATGCATCTTACCCCCTGAATAATCCAACAAAAAAATATCACCATGAAGAAATCCCTGCTTATTGCTCTGTTCGCCGCCATGCCCATCATGGCCCAGGATTGCCCCCAGAAGCCCGAGTGCGCTCCCAAGAAGCCCTGCTGCGTGAAGATGCACCGCGTTCAGCGTCCCCAGCTGACTGAAGAGCAGAAGGCCGAGTTGAAGGCCAAGTTCGAGGCTCGTCAGGCTGAGATGAAGGCCAAGTTCATGGAGAAGTTTGACGCCGATAAGGACGGCCAGCTCTCCGACGAAGAGAAGGCTGCTGCCAAGACTGAGTTCAAGAAGAACGCTCCCAAGTTCCGCAAGCACGACCGCAAGGGTCCCCGTTTCGGTAAGAAGGCTCCCCGTCGCCCCCAGCTGACCGAAGAGCAGAAGGCCGAGATGAAGGCCAAGTTCATGGAGAAGTTCGATACCGACAAGGACGGCAAGATTTCCGACGCTGAGAAGGAAGCCATCAAGGCCGAGTTCAAGAAGAACGCTCCCAAGTTCCGCAAGCACGGCCGCAAGGGTCCCCGCTTCCACCGCGGTCAGCGCCCCTGCAACTGCAAGCGCCAGAAGTAAAAATCTTTACCGTTGAGTAACGGTATAGCATAGAGACGCTGAGCGAGGCCCGGAGAAATCCGGGCGGCGTTTCAGTTTAGTGGCATTCAGTTGCGGAGTAAAAATCAAATATTCTCCCAATCAGCGTCTGAAAACTCCATTCTGGTGGCTCCGTGGTCGCAGAGGAGCTGCTCGACCTCGCGGGCCTGGCATTCCACCGCCCAGTAAAGCGGGGTACAACCACCCCGGTCCGGGAGCTCAGGGTTAGCGCCGGCTTCGAGCAGGAGGCGGGTGCTTTCCGGCTGATTATTGAGCGCTGCCCAGTGCAAAGGGGTCGAATCATCCACATCTGCCTTGTCAGGATCAGCGCCGTAACGCAGCAGCAGGCGCACCATGGGCAGGTAGCCACCTGCGCAAGCCTTATGCAGCGGACCACCGTACAGGGCCACATATTCCTGCTCATCCGGGTGCACCCCGGCTTCCAGCAGCAGGTGGACGAGAGCCATGCCCACACGCTCCATTTCCGGACATTCCATCGCTTCGGTAAGATTTTCCGTCAGGCATATCACCGCGGTCACCAGAGGGCTCCATCCATAATCCAGATCGGCTCCGAAAAAGTCCAGCATGTAGCTCACCGTGTCCTCATCTTCCGCATAGGGCTGCTCCCGGCACACATCTGCCCACACCACGGCCAGATTACGCTGCCGGGCGGCATCCTGCGCGGCCCATTCCTGCACCTCTGCCGGTATTCCTGCGGCGCGGATGCCCGGCCGGTCTACCACAGCTCTATTCATCAGCGAATAGAGGAAATCTATCACAGGCTGGTGCTTTTCCTGCATGCGCGGATTGCTACGACTGCAGACCGGGCATTTTGAGCTTTTCCACGTATTTGGCAATCATGTCGACCTCGATATCGACGATGCTGCCGGGGGCGTAGCAGTGCATGATGGTGCGCTCCCAGGTGTGGGGGGTAATCCAGAATTCGAGCTCATCCGGCCCGGTGATATTGGCCACGGTGAGGGAAACACCATCGATGGCGATGCTGCCTTTGTCGATGACATAGCGCATGTATTCCTGCGGTATGCGGATGCGCACCATGTGATCCTGCCCCACGGGAGTGATGCTGGTGACGCTGCCGGTGGTATCCACATGACCCATGACGAAGTGGCCACCGAAGCGACCGTTACCGCCCATGGCACGCTCCAGGTTGCAGAGTGAACCCACCTGCAGCTGCCCCAGGCTGGTGACGCGCAGGGTCTGGGTGAGGAGGTCGAACTCCACCCGATTGCCTTCTACTTTATCGACGGTGAGGCAGCAGCCATTCACCGCCACAGAATCGCCCAGCGCCAGTTCGGCCGCAAAGGGGATTTCCACCGCATAGCGCGCACCCGAAGCCACGGGTGTGCGCTCCAGCACCTTGCCGGTGCATTCCACGAGTCCTGTGAACATAGATTCTTAGTTGCCGAAGTAAAGGAAATTGTAGAGGCAGAAGATGATGAAGGTGGGAAGGGCCGCCCAGAGGAAGAGCTGCAGGGCGCTGATGCCGTCCTTGAAGTATTTGCCCAGAATAGCCTGACCGGCGGGGTTCGGAGCATTGGCAATGACGGTGAGACCACCACCGGTCACAGCACCGGCCACGATGGCGTAGCGAATCTGCTCCGGCAGGTTGGGCACGGTGCTGGAAAGGAAGGTGACGGAGGCGTTGTCATTGAACGCGGTCAGGATGCTGGCCAGGCCCATGGTGGTGGTGGAGCCGAGCTCTGCCAGAGCCTGCAGCACGGGCTGCATCCACCAGCCCTGCACACCGCCCAGAATCAGCAGGCCGGCCAGGAAGAAGGCCACCAGCAGCGGCACTTTGATGGAGAAGGCATTCTGGTACTGCGGGGTTGCCATGGTGAAGCCCAGGAAGAAGAGGAAGCCGCCGATGAAGATGGCCGGGTGGTGGGAGAAGTAAACAGTCCACACCAGGAAGAAGATGGACACACCGTAGACCCACACAGGGATATTGTCCTGGCGGTCTTCCCAGGAGGTGGGCACGGCGCTGTCGAAGGCGCTGTTCTGGCGCTGTACTTCGGCCAGGCGCTTGAATTCCTTGGTGAAGACGAGGAAGTAGATGACGTTGGAAATGATGATGCCGAGGATGGCCTTCCAGCCGAAATGCACGAACATGTGAGCCATGTCCCAGTTCCACTTGCCGGCCACCATCACGATGGGCGGTGCAGCAAAGTGAGTGAGGGTACCACCCACGGATACGTTCACGAAGAGCAGAGCCAGCGTGGCGTAGCAGAGCGTGGCAGAGGGCTTGAGGTGGTAGAATTTCTTGGCCAGCAGAATGGCAGCCAGGGTCATGGCGGCGGGCTCGGTGATGAAGGAGCCGAGCAGCGGCGCAATGCAGAGCACGGAAAGCCACCAGGCAGCCGGGGTGCCGCCGCCCATGCTGGCGCCGAACTTCAGCGTGTTCTCAGCCAGGCGGTAGATGGGGCGGGAAGAGGCAATGACCATGATGACGGCCACGAAAAGCGGCTCGGTGAAGCTGGTATCGTGGTCAATGTAGCGCAGGAAGTCATCCATGCTGTAGTAGTGATTGCACACGATGGCGAAGGGGATAATCCACAGGCCGAAGACTACTTCCACCTCGCCCAGGAAATGGCAGAGGGTGCTGCCGAAGGAAACGGGGATGCGCTGCTCCGGGTGAAGAATGCGGAACTTGGCCTGGCGCAGGCGTTCCTTGTGGGCTTTTTCCATGTGGTGTGCCCAGCTCTGGAACTTGGGTGCCATGAAGGTGTGGATGATGGCGAACAGGAAAATGAGGGTGGCAGCCAGGTTGAAGGGGTCCACCTTGACGCGGTGTGCCAGCTTGTCCCACAGCCCCATGCCCTTCTCTGCCGTGGCATAAATCTGCAGGGGAATGGGGAAGCGGCTGTACTGCAGCTTGCCGTTGGTGTAGTGGTGGGTCCAGGCGGCCAGCTGGCCATTCGGGTCAGCATGGTACACAATGTTGCCGCATTCGGGGCAGGGTTTGTGAGCCATGGGCAGAGCAAACCTGGCCTTCATGGCGGCGTGTTCCAGCACGGTGTGGCCATCGTAGGCATGATGCTCCTGGGAGAGGTATTGCTTGAGGGCATCCAGACTCATGGATTCTGCCGCAATAAGAAGTGCATTGGTCGCATGCGGGCAGAGGTTGAGACTGCGCACCAGCTCTTCCTTGGCTTGTGCTTCAGCGCGGAGCTCCTCAATCGTGAGCACCGCACTGACACCATGCGAATGGCTGGCCGGTTCGGAGTTAGACGCGATGGGGGCTGTCTCTTCCTGCGCGCTCAGTTGACCGCACACAGCCATGAATCCCCAGATAATCGTTGCAATGAGTCGCTTGCTCATGGTTTCCAGTAAAACGTTCAGAGCCATACTAGCACATTCGCTCCTGCATTGGCGAGCAAAAAGTGCATTTCAACGGCGCTTGCGTGCTAAATTCAGTAATTTATCGTAGGCACGATTCTCACCGCGGGCAGCAGCTTTCCGATACCAGTAGGCCGCCAGTTCCGAACTGGAAGGGGCTCCGGTGCCGGACTCAAAACATTCACCCAGTTTCAACGCTGCGGCGGCATGGCCAGCCAGCGCAGCGCGCTCCAGGCAGCTGCAGCCGCCGGAGGGGTCACGCGGGCAACCGAGCCCCTTCAGGTAGCATTTACCCAGCCAGTAGAGCGCATCAGTATGCCCGGCCCGTGCCGCGGTATCAAACCACTCCACGGCTTCTTCAAAATTGCGTCCTTCACCACGGCCACGGATGAGTTTCTTGGCCAGTTGCATGCAGGCCTCCACATCGCCGCCGGCAGCACGGGTTCTGAGTTCCTGAAGCATGGTGCGAATCAGAATTCCTTACGACTGAAAATCCAGGTGGCGGTAAGAAGATGCAGAATCATGTAACCGCAGGCAATGAGCGCCAGGCCACCAAGCAGAGACCAGCTCAGGCTGGCGCCACTGCTGGCGGTATCTGCCACGGAAAACAAGCCGAAATCCGGCAGGAGCACAGCGCAGGCCTGCTCGGCCCAGCGCATGGCGGCACTCACCCCCTGCCCTGCATTGATGGCAGCAAAGAGTGTCTCCTGAAACAGCCCGATGAAGTATGCCCCGAGTCCGAAAATGATGCTCACAATGCTGCCGCTGGTGAAGCAGGAGATGAGCAGCGTGAGCGTGGTGAGCACCGCATAGCCCAGAAGCGCAGCCATGATACCGCGCTGGGTATCCCAGCTGTTGCCGGCGGCAGCCACCTGCTCCAGGTAGGGAGCCATTTCCTCCGGGCTGTAACCATTGGCCGCCAGAACTGCGGTGAGTTCGGAGCTGATAGTGGCGGCACGCTGAGCCAGAAGCAGGCTCATGAGCCCATCCAGCAGGCCGATCATGAGCACCAGCAGAGCCAGCACCCCCAGCGCCTTGCCTGCCAGGTAATCAAATCGGGGCACCGGTTTGCAGAGGATGGTGTAGAGAATGCGGTCCTCCGTATCACGCGGAAGAAGCAGTGCCGTGGACGCTACGCAGAAAATAAGCCCGAAAAGCTGCATGCAGCCCAGGCTCACATCCTTGATGAACTGCAGCTGCGCCACCCCCTGGAACTCGACGCCTATGTTTCCCTGGTAGGGTATGAACTGCAGCGCCAGGAACACCACCGCCACCACGGCAGGAACCAGAAACAGGCGCATACGCACCAGCTGGGTGAGGGTTACCCCAGCCACCGCAGCCACACGGGCCGGCATACTCGCCAGATACTGGAGGGGTGCAGGCATCCCGACTCGCTTTACTTGCGGGCGGCCTTCTCGCCGTCTTCAATAAGCTTCCAGAAGCTGCGGGACTTGCCCAGCTTGCGGTCTTCGCTGTCGGACCCCATGCCGCTGCGGAAGAAGAAATCCTTGAGCGAATCGGCATGCAGCACACGCTGCACTACCACCACGTCATCGCCATCGCTATTCTTCTCCACGGTGAAGTAGATGCGGTAGTCGTCCTCATCGGAACGGAAACGATAAATGCGGCGGCCGTCACGCTCCACAATACCGAAGCGAGGGTCGGTAGGCTCACCATTCAGACAACCTTCATCCACTTTGAAAGCAAAGAAGAGCTTAAGCTGCTTCATGGCAGGAATGGCAGATACCTCTGCCGCACTGATTTCGTTGAAAGCAATTTGTTTCACGTGCGGGATTGTAAGCTAAAGCGTACTCTATGGCAAGCACTTTTTTTGCCACAGTCATCTATATTTCAATAATCGATTGGCTTGCCACCACGGCGTTTCAACCCGGCTTTCATCTGCTCCTGCATGTAGAGCCACTGGGGAGTATTGCGGGCGGCATCGCTGTTGCTGTAGGCATACTCGTTGTACCGGGTTCCGACCCGCACCATAGCCCAGTGCTCCAGCGGCAGGCGATGGCCTTCCGGGTAGATGGAATCCAGCATCCGGGCAACCTGCGGTTCATCTTCCCAGTCTTCTGTTTCGGAAGCACCCTCCACTTTCAAACGGCCGGCATACCACCAGGCATCCAGCATCACCAGGTCGGGCCATTCACCCTGCCGCGCCATGATATACACCACATGGTGTTCGCTTCCTGTTCCTTTATCGCGCACGCAGCACCCGAGCCGGAAATGAGTCAGGGGCCGGCGGCGAAGCTCGCGGTATAAATCATGCTGATAGTGCCAGCAAAGCCCGCGGTGGCGGAAGTGGTGGCGCGTATTAACCGCACGGTTGTTCAGCCAGTTCACGAAAAGAGGATTGTTATGCCGGGCAATGGCAGCGGCGCCTTTGTACGCCGTATCGGCCAGCCAGGTGGCCTCCCGGCCGGCAGCCGCAGTGCGGCGGGACTCGGGCAGCAGATTCAGCAGCTGGTCCCGCAGTGATTCCCTCTGCTGCTCGACAATGGCCTGCTCTGCATACCCGGGTTCCGGAGCATGCTGGCAACTCACCACCCCAATGAGCGTGAGCACCAGCGCGGCTGTGGTCACTATGCGCAGCATCAGTAATTAGTCAATCGACCGGGGTGTGTTTTCTTCCCCTGTTCCACGTTGCGATACATGCGGCTGTACTGTGCCGAACGCTGAGTTTCGGGCTGCCAGTACCCTTCGTAGTTGCCATCTGCCGCACGCAGCACACTCCAGTGCTCAATAGGCCACTGGTGCCCCTCCGGATAGTAAATGGACTGTACCCGGCAGATTCCCGGTAAATCCGACCAGCGCTCAGGACTCAGCTCCCGGGCATCATCCACCTTCAAGCGGCCATTCCACATCCAGGCATCCAGCACCCAGGCCTGCGGCCAGGCTGCTCCCTTCGGCGCAATATATACACAGTTGTGCTCCGAGGCTTTGGCCGCATCTCGCACACAGCAGCCTATGCGGAAATGCTTCAAAGGCCGGCGGCGAAGCTCCCGGTACATGTCGTGCTGGTAGTGCCAGCACAAGCCGCGGTCCTGCAGACGGGCATTCACCAGTGCATTTCCAGCCCAGCCAGGGAAATTGGATTTGTTGATACGTGCAATACCGGCAGCAGCCTTGTATGCTGTATCGGCCAGCCAGGCAGCTTCAGCCTGTGCAGAAGCCCCCGCCTGCTCTTCCGGCGGCAGTAATGCCAGCAGATTATTCTTTAACTCCGAGCGACGATTGGAGACCAAAGCCGTGTACGGATATTGCACCTGAGGAGGATAACATGCTGCCAGCAGCAATGCTGCCACCACATTCACCACTATCTGTCGGAGTCCGGTTCTCATCTGCTTTCGTTTTTATCAGGCCGGCGGATTCTACTCTATCGACCCTCCATGCGCAAGCCTAAAGCTGACTTTTTGCTAAAATGTTCCATGTGGAACATTATTTTACCCCAATCGACCGCGGATGATGATATCCCGCTCGCACTCGATGAGCTGCTCCTGCTGAAAAATGAACTCCTGCGGCAGAAAATCTCCTGGTACCACATAGTCCGGCCCGCCACCTACCATGGGAGATATACTCTGCATCCATTCATTCACCAGCCCCTCCTCCAGAAAACGGCGAAGCAAACGTCCACCGCATTCAAGCATGAGGTTCACGATACCGTACCGCGTGTAAAGCTCATTGAGCAGAATACGAAGATCTGTCACATGCTCCCAGGCCAGGGTTCGCTTGTGATACTCATCGGAAAACAACCTGGCCATAGGGGGAAGTGAAAGCAGATTTTCCGTCAGCACAATACGCCAGGGTTGCTTTTTGCGCGGGGATGGCGGGGTCAGGGGATTCCGGATGGTGAGCGCCGGATTATCTGTACGCAATGTATTACCTCCGATGAGAATGGCATCACTTTCCAGGCGCAGCTGGTGGGCATGCCGCAGGGTATCTATCCCGCTGAGCCAGAATTTCTGCCTCCGGGTCATGCGGCCATCCAATGTTGTGGCAACTTTGGCTGTGACCCACGGACGACCGGTCTGCACAGCGTGGAACCAGGAACGCAGAAGGCGGTCACAGGCCTCTTTACATACGCCTGGGCATACTTCTATCCCCTCCGCTTCCAGAAGCGCGTCTGCGCGGCCCTGGTGGCGCATATCAGGGTCTGTAGAGCCATAAACCACCCTGCTCAACCGAGCCTCGATGATGGCGGTAGTGCAGGCCCCCGTACGACCAATGGAGGAACAAGGCTCCAGGGTGACGTAGATGGTGGCACCAGGAATAAGAGCAGCATGACCTCGCGCAATGGCATCGGCCAGGGCGCGGCGTTCTGCATGCGCCTCTCCGGCCACTTCGTGGTATCCCTCGCCAATGAGTATTCCATCCCTGACGATGACGGCACCTACGGGAGGATTAGGACTGGTAAGCCCCAATCCCATGCGGGCGAGTTCCAGAGCTCGTTGCATCCATTTCTGATCTTGCTGCTGCATGGGTGCTATTGTAGCAGGCTATGTGAGAGTGTCAAGGCGACGCCCGGAGCCATGACTCTTTATGACCTTCTGAAGATGCTTATACAGGATATATAAGAATCTCATCATCATCTACCTTGTGAATAAGTT
>JAZRBC010000096.1:0-7372 GCA_045634905.1 Akkermansia sp. | reverse complement strand
GGGATTACCTGTTCCCCCTCACAGATGATGAAGCTGCACGTGCCTTGCAGTTTATACAGCGACTTCCGGAGCGACCCGTCATCAAACAACCAGCCGCGGCAGACAAGCTCGCGGTCATTGCCGCTCAGGATTTTGACTTTGCCCGTGCCCGCCGGTGGCAGGAGCCGTATACCCACTACCACATACGCCCGAAAAGCGCCGCAGTTACCCAGAAACACAGTTATTACTCCACACCGGAAATACCCGGAGAACCCGGCACACGCAGCCTGGGTAACAAGCTGGCGCTTGCTCCGGTCTGGCTGGCAGATACCGCGGGGAATCTTCTACTCAGCACAGCAGAAACCGCAGTTCTCATCCCCGCATTCGTTACAGCGCCCATTGGAGTGGGAATCGTCTACCTCTGCGGAGGACGACTCCCGTGAGCGCCTGTCACCAAGCTGCCTGAATAATCAAAATCCCCCGGCGCCTTCTTTCAGGAGCCGGGGGATTGGTGTAAAAACTCAATCTGCAGGGAGCTTTACTTCTCGCAGTAGGTGCGCACGGCGGCGGCGATGCGGGCGGAAACAGCCTCGGGCTCGCCTTCCTCGGTCACGTCAATCTGCACCACCTTACCCTGAGCGCGGTAGTGTTCCACCACGGGCACGGTGAGGGTCTCGTAGTCCTTGCGGCGCTTGGCGAAAGCCTCGGGGTTGTCGTCGGAGCGCACAATCATGGCGCCGCCGCACTTCGGGCAGATTTCCTCGCCGTTGCGGGTAGTCTCACCGCAGGCGGGGCAAGCCTTGCGCTTGAGCATGCGGGCTTCGATGAGCTCGGCAGAAACGTTGAGGTACACCACGATGTCCACACCCAGGCCCATAGCCGTGAGGTTGGCGTCCAGGGTCTCGGCCTGGGAAACGGTGCGGGGATAGCCGTCGAGCAGGCAGCCGCAGTCCTTGTTCTCACCCAGCCACTTGGCCACGATACCGTTCACCACTTCATCGGGCACGAACATGGCGGCATCCATGTACTTCTTGGCCTCCAGACCCAGTTCGGAGCCGGCGGCAATCTCAGCACGCAGCAGAGCGCCGGTGCTCAGGGGCTTGAGACCGTAGGTCTCGGACAGGAAGGAAGACTGAGTACCCTTGCCGGAAGCAGGGGCGCCTACGAGTACGAATCGCTTGAGCGTTTTCATGGTATTTATGATAAGAGAATTTGGCAGCTGATGCCGCCGGACGCGAGTATTATGCCCTTTTTGGCGTGAAAAGCAAGCCAAAATACTCCGCATGTGACAGCCGCACAGCAGAAAGGCTCTTTTCCCGCAGGAAAAGAGCCTTTGTAGTCAATATGGAAGAATAAATCAGGACTGCATACCCAGCGCTTCTTCCGCCAGCAGCTTGCAGCCGCGCAAATCGAGCTTGCCGGTGGGCAGTACAGGAATGGATTCCACCGGCACCAGGTACTTGGGAGCCCAGAGCGTGGGCATAGCCATATCTGCCAGCATGGTGCGGATGGAGGAAAGGATTTCCTTCTCCTCAGAGCTGCACTGGTGCTGCGGCAGAGCGGAAAGCAGCACCAGGGCCTCGCCCTTCTGCTCATCGCTCACGCCGGCAATAGCAATCTGCACGCCGTCCTCAGCGCTCAGCTCAAGCCCCTGGCAGAGAGCCAGCTCCACACCTTCGTGCGGCACCATCTCGCCACCAATCTTGGAGAAGCGGGAAAGGCGGCCTCCCAGGGTGATGAAGCCGTTCAAGTCCATCTGCCCGATATCGCCGGTCTTGAACCAGCCATCGTGGAAGATTTCCTTATTCAGTTCCGGGCGGCCGATATAGCCGCTGAACACGTTGGCTCCCTTGAACCAGATCATGCCGCGCTCGGTGAGAGGCAGTTCCTTCGTATCGTCATCCACATCGGTGATGCGGATGGCAATGCCGGGCAGCATGGCACCCACACCGGGACGCACCGTGCCCGGGATGTAGAACTTAGAGCCCTTGACCGCAGCAGGTTCAGGCATGTTGGCCGCAATAACCGGAGAAGTCTCCGTAAGGCCGTAGCCCTCCATGGGGTAGACACCGCATTTGTCGATGAACTCCTTCTCCAGATCAGGCTGTAGTTTCTCGGCACCCAGCACGAAATAGCGCACGCTCTTGAAAGTATCGGCATCGGCGCGGCGAAGCATGGCACGCCCGAAGGTGGGCGTGGCGCACACCAGGGTGAGCCTGTACTTCTGGATAAGCTCGTTGAGCGTGCGGGCATCTGTGGGGTTCGGGTATGAGCAGACCATGCACCCGGTCAGCATGGGCAGCATCATGTTCACTGTCATGCCGAAACTGTGGAAGATAGGCAGACTGGCCAGGAAGCGGCAATCCGTCAGGTCGAGTCGGCAGGCGCACTGGCAGACATTGGCCAGCACCATGCGGTGGCTGAGTGCCACCCCCTTGGGCTCACCGCTTGAGCCGGAGGTGAAGAGCATCACCGCTTCATCATGCCCCTTGCGGGCATCGGTATCAAACATCTTGCAGATGAGGGAAGCCGGGGCCAGCTTGGCCGTCATCACGTTGGTGATAAGCTGGAGCTTCGGTGTCTTCTTCAGCAGGTCCTCCACCAGAATCAGCTGCTCCTCCGGCGGCCAGGGGAACTGCGGCAGCTTCTGCATGAACTTGCGCGCGGTGATGAAGGTCTTGAGCCCCGCCTGCCGCACCGTGCTCTCGAAAGCAGCGGCGGAAGTGGCGTAGTTAATCATCACCGGGGTGATACCGGCCAGCAGGCAGCTTAACGTGGCAATCACCCCACCCGCGCCGGGAGGCAGAATCACGCCGATACGCTTATCATCGCGCTTGCGGAACATACGGGCCACCGCCATACTCACACCCAGCGCCTTGAACTGGGGCAGCACACCCCCGGTCATGCCGTCCACAATCTCCACATCGGGGTATTTCTTGATGGCATGCACCAGATTGGTGGTAAGGGAAGTATCCAGCAGCGGACGGGCTGCAAAAAGCTCTGCGCTCTTCTCCAGCCAGGCGGCCATGAGGCGTTCGCCGGTCTGCGGACCGGATGCCAGCTTGGGCAGAATGCAGAATTCCTCGTGACAATCGGCATCCTCACGCTCGCGGTACAGTGACGTCACGGTGTTGCCATAGTGACCGAGGAACAGCGGAATGGGCGATATGTGCAGACTTCCCACGTGGCGCAGGAAGGGAGAAGGCACATCGCTGTACGTGCCACGCCACTTGGCCACCTGTCCCGGCAGGAACACCACGCTCACCCCGGCATTCAGGTGCGCGCGAATCTGCTCACGCACTGCCAGCGACGTGGTGTGGCGGAAATCGAAGTACTCAATCTCCACATCATGAGACTTGAGAAACGCCATGATATCCTCCGAAGGCGGGAATGTCGGGTCTACCAGGTAGCAGACCTTGCCGTCCAGCAGCCGGTGCAGCGTCTTGCCCGCTTCAATACTGATGCGGTTGGGCATGTAAAAGCCCGGTTTTACAATATTTTCACTTCCGTGTACAATAATCTTCGACATATATTCTGAAATTTGTATGGTTAAAATGATAAGCACTTCAGGGCTTCTGCCGCGGGTGCAAATCCGGCATCCGCTGCCAGCCTGAGTAACCGCTGGGCCTCGGCCTTGTCAGGAGCCACGCCGAGCCCCCGGTGGTAACACATGCCCAGGGTGAACCGGGCTTCCGGTAATCCCTGTTCGGCGGAGGTGCGGCACCAGCGGATGAATTCCTCGCGGTTCACCGCCATTCCCTCACCCAGCGCATACTGACGGGCCAGGTTGAACTGAGCCACGGCATCTCCTGCTTCTGCCCTGGCCACCAGGGCCTCAGCTTCCGCATTCAGCGCAGGCAGAGGTTCCGGCTCGGGAGCCGGTGCCGGGTCAGCTGCAGGCTCAGGTTCGGCCACAGGCTCCGGCGCAGGTTCAGGAGTTGGCTCAGGTGCTGGCTCCGGCACCGGGGTCTCTGCAGCAGGAGAAGTCTGAGGCACCTCCACCGGCTCAGATTCAGGAGCAGAAACAGGCGCAGCCCCCGGCGACTCTGCCGGAGCGGACGTTTCCACTGCAGGCTGTTCTGCCACGGGCGTGGCGGTATAAACGCGCAGCGCCTCGCACCACCCCTGCACTTTTTCACGCGCGGGGGCATACCAATACACCACCGCAGCACCAGCCGCAATGAGGACCGTCAAAAGTATGAGAAGGGACTTCTTCATATGTAAGCTTGAGTATACTACAACATTATCCGCTTTCTGTCAATCTTCACCTTTGGCATTTTAGCACATAGTGCAGGCATAGAAGGCACAAATTTCTAACTACTGAAGCCGCATGTATGTCCTTATAAATTAACTTTTCCGAAGCTTCCGCCTTGAATTCCGCCCGCGCGTGTGATATATTGTGCTCAATCCATGAGCAAAGATATCACACCCGTATACCTGCAGGAAAACCCGAGCCTTATCCAGAAAATGTTCGGCGATTACTACCTGGAATACGCTTCGTATGTGATTCTGGAACGCGCGGTCCCTCACATCATCGATGGTCTGAAACCCGTGCAGCGCCGCATTCTGCACTCTATGGAACGCATGGATGACGGCCGCTACAACAAGGTCGCCAACATTGTGGGCGACACCATGAAATACCACCCGCACGGCGATGCCTCCATCGGCAGTGCACTGGTAACGCTCGGCCAGAAGGGTCTGCTCATCGACCCACAGGGTAACTGGGGCAGCATTATCACCGGCGACTCCGCCGCTGCCCCGCGATACATCGAGGCCCGCCTCTCCCAATTCGCCAAGGAAGTGGTATACAGCCCGAAGGTAACAGAATGGAAAATGAGCTACGACGGCCGCAACAAGGAACCCGTGGCGCTGCCCGTGAAGTTTCCGCTGCTGCTGGCGCAGGGTGCGCTGGGTATTGCCGTGGGCATGAACTGCCTCATCCTGCCGCACAATTTCAATGAGCTCATCGAAGCCGCCATCCACTACCTGCGTGGCGAGGAATTCGAGCTCTACCCCGATTTTGCCACCGGTGGTCTGCTCGACGTGAGCGGCTACAACGATGGCACAGGCAACAGCCGCCTGCGCTGCCGGGCCAGGCTCGACACCAGCACAAAAAAACTCATCCGCATCACCGAAATCCCCTACGGCACCACCACGGAATCCGTCATCCAGAGCATCGAGAATGCCATGGAAAAGGGCAAGCTCAAGGTAGCCAGGATTGAGGACAACACCGCAGCCACCGCCGATATCCTCGTGCACCTGCACACCGGACAGGATGTGGAGAAGACCTGCAATGCGCTCTACGCCTTCACCGAATGTCAGGTAAGCATCTCGCCCAAGGCCGTGGTCATCGTGGACAAGAAGCCCGTGTTCATGGGTGTGAGCGAGATTCTCAAAATCAACGTCGATAACACGAAGGATACCCTGCGCCGCGAGCTGGAAGTGCAGCTGGCCGAACTGCAGGAAAGCTGGATGCAGGCCAGCCTGGAAAAAATCTTCATCGAGAACCGCATCTACAAGGTGCTGGAAGAAAGCGAAAGCTGGGAGCAGTCGCTCACCGAAATCGAGGAACGACTGCAGCCCTTTGTGCAGGACTTCATCCGCCCCATCACGCGGGACGACATCATCCGCCTCACCGAGATCCGCATCAAGAAGATTGCCAAATACGAGATTCACGAGGCGGAGGAACACATCCGCGGGCTGGAGGACGAAATCGACCAGTGCCGCAAGAACCTGGCGCAACTCACCAGATACACCATCCGCTGGTTCGAGAAGCTGCAGAAGAAGTACGGCGACAACTGGCCCCGCCGCACGGAGCTCACCACATTCGATACCGTCACCCGCGCCGTGGCAGCCGTGGAGAATGAGACCCTCTACATCGACGAGGAGGGCTTCGCCGGATACGGCATCAAGAAGGGCGGCGAGGCTGTCGACAAGTGCTCCACCATGAGCGATATTCTGGTTATCGACAACCAGGGCGTGCTGACCATCCGCCGCGTACAGGAGAAATTCTATGTAGGCAAGAAGCTGCTGCATATCAGCGTGCTGCGCCCCACAGACGACTGGGTGTTCAACATGATTTACCGCGATGGCAAGGAGGGTATCACCTACGCCAAACGCTTCAAGCTCGGCGGTTTCACCCGCGACAAGGAATACCAGCTCACCCAGGGCACCAAAGGCAGCCGCGTGTTCTTCTTCACCGTACACAAGACCGAGGAGGAAAGCAGCGCCATGCAGGTGAATGTGTACCTCAAGAACCAGCTCCGCCGCCTGCGTCGCCCGATTCCCTTTGATTTCGGCAAGCTGCGGGTGAAGGGGCGCGGAGTGCTCGGCAACATCGTGACCAAGAACCAGGTGGAGCGCATCTCCCGCATCATGCCCAGCGCCGCCGGGGAGGAAAGCTCAGCCGATACCGCTGCACCGGAAGTCGCGGCCACCCCGGTTGGCACCCTCAGTGCCCTGCTCGACGGCACCAGCACGCCCCCCACGGCGGAGACATCTCCCGTCCCTCAGGCGGAGGCTCCTGCCCCGCCCCCTGTGGATGAACAGCAGGGGCTGGATGACTCCATCCACGAACAGATGGGCTTCGAGTTTTGACTCAGGGAATGAAGAAGCCTGCATTCAGCGTCTACACCACCTGCACCCCGCCTGGTAAAAAGTCCAGGTGGGGCAGAATGTTGGCGCTCTTTTTCGCCGCATGGATTGTTGCAGCACTGGCACCGGACTACTTTACCAGGCTGCTGCTTCCCGATCTGGGCGAAGCAGCCAGAACCGGCGACACCGCTGTCCTGAAGAGATGGCTGAAAATCCCCCTTGGCAGAGTTGATGAAAATGACCTGCTGATGCAAGCTATCTACGGCGATCAGCCCGAGTGTGTCAGAATACTGCTGGCGGATAAGAGGGCGAACCCGAACCAGAAGGAATCCGGGAACATGCCCCCCTTGCAGGTAGCCCTTCTCGGCAGAAATTCTGAGATAGCCCGGCTGCTGCTGGAAGATGAACGTGTGGACATCAACACCCGGAGTTCCATCACGGGATGGACAGCCCTTTCCCTGGCCATCTACGAGGAGGATGCAGATATCGTGCAGCAGCTGCTGGCGAGACCGGAAATTGATGTCAACGTGAGCGATGTCCCCCAGTTCCTGACACCTCTGACCATGGCCATCCGGGCCAAGGATTCCTGCTACCTGAGCATGCTGCTGGAGCACCCGGAAATCGATGTAAACAGGAAGGACAAGGCGGGTAACACACCGCTCATGTACCTGGTGCACTGCCAGGGAGAGGCTGCGGAGGAGATGATTGACCTGCTGCTGAAACACCCGGGGCTGGATATCAACAGCACCAATAATGAGGGCAACACCGCACTTGCCCTGGCAGCAGAAAAGAACCTGCC
>JAZRBC010000095.1:0-2141 GCA_045634905.1 Akkermansia sp. | reverse complement strand
TGGCGTGCAGCTTACCCTGTACTACCCCGCCAGCGAAAGCGTGCCGATGTATCTTCCAGGCATCGGAGCCGTGCCGATGATGATACATTGGCTCACCTGGGGCAGAGATCTCGAACTCGTGAAAGCGCTCGATATCCGACTCCCCGATAATCGCCTGTACACCCTCCAGTGCGAAGATTACCAGAGGCTGGAGCAACTGGGAATCCGCCGGACACCGGAGGGAATCCAGCTGACCGACGACCTGGGGCAGAATTACGTTGATACGCCACTCATCCCCTATTCTGCATTCCGGAACTGAGCAGCGATTTTCCCCGCTCACAGGACGAGCCATCCCATATTCCTCCCGGATTTTCCCCGTGCGGCTCCCCCTCGCTCCACGGTGGTCACACTGTCATTTCACCCCGCAGTCTCCTAAGAGGAGAAGAAACAAATAACGCGTTGACATAATTGGACAGCGTACTATCAATTCATCGCGATAAAGATTGGAATTTGCAGAGTAGTTTGCGGAGCGTCAGCGTAGCGGAATTTTGAGCCCGTCAGGGCGGCATATTCTTAGCCCAGGGTGCAGCCGCGATAGCGGCGGCCTGCGAGGGCGTAGCAAGCGAGCAACGCGAGACGCGAAGCCCCGAACCCTGGGTATGGTACAAAGAATGACCGGAACCCCGGAGCGTAGCGGAGTGGGTGGCAGCCCGCCACGGCGTCTTGTCTCGGCGTAGGTTTACCGGAGACGGAAGGGCGTGAGCCCGGAGACGGGAAGCTTTGGCTTAGTGTTTTAGCTGTGCTTTCTGCCACCAGCTCACTTCGTTCGGGGGTCTGATGTGTTCTTCGTTTTACCCAGCGTTCCGCCGCTATCGCGGCTCCACGCTGGGCTAATGATATACCGCCCTACGGGCTCAAATTTCCGCTCGCCGTTGGCTCGCCAAATTCCCATCTTAGGCAAGAAAAAAGAATGGGCGGGGCAGTTTCAGACCTCTTACCACATTGACATTCTGCAACAGGTTGCTATACTTTACACACCATGAAGCTGCGTTTTTTACCTTTGTTGTTTCTTTGCTCACCCCTCACAGCCTTCTCGGCAAGTGAAGAGGCCAATGCTACCATGCGGCAACAAATTGATATTCTGCGCAGTATCAACAATAAAGAGCAAGCGGATGCAGCGGCGGCGCTTCTGGCGGGATTTGAACTGCCCGACGATGTCGATGAGGCCCTGTATGACGAATACACCGCCGCCTGGGAGGTCCTGCCCTACCACTATTACGGCTCTGCCGCACTTGCCGGCGCTATGCAGGTGAATGAGGAAGACATACCCGGCAAAGTGCAGCTGCCCGTGCCTGCAACACCGCGCATCATGGCAGAGCTGGAGGCCCGCGCCCGCTACAGCTTTTCTCTGCTGCCGGCTTGCATACGCAAGGGGGTGACCGGCGGCCCCGGTTTTACGCAAGAAACGGCTTGGGTATGCACGGCCCCGCGCCCGCAAGACGGCAGAGATTGCCGCAGCCAAGAACTGTTTTTTGTACCGGAATCCATTTTGGGTGGGCACGATGCCACCCTTGTTCACCAAGAAGAAAAGGAGATAGACGGCAGGCTCTACATCATCAGCACCGTGGCGCTGTTTCACCGTGGTCAAAAGCATGAAGTAACCATATGGGAAGACGTAACGGCTGCACCCGCCTACAATGATGAGGAGTTTGCCACATACTGTGCAGACACGTACAGCGCAAACGAAAAAGATATTGAGGTTGCGTTTGCACAGCGCCAACAACAACGCACCGCTATTTTGCGCAGCGTGCAAAACAAAGAAGATGCCGATGCTGCGGCAGATACCCTTGCAGACCTGTGCAGCGATGCGCACATGCACGACCTGCCCGAGCCAACGCTCGAGGCATGCGCGCCATACATCAACGAGTATATGGCAGAGGAAGACCGCTTGGAGGCAGCGCGCTACTACGGCTCTACCCTGCTGGCGCAGTTCCTCAACGACCCCTTGGGGGTATACGAGCCACAAGAACTTACCCCCGCAGCCGCAGCCGAGATCGAACACATCATCCGCGCGGCGCTCCAAGCCTCCCCTTGCGTGGCGCACCGCAGCTTAACCGGTGGCCCCGGCTTTACAAAAGAAACAGCTTGGGTGATACCGGCAG
>JAZRBC010000094.1:0-3379 GCA_045634905.1 Akkermansia sp. | reverse complement strand
GACCGCTTGGCCTCCGACTTGGTCTTAACAAATCCGAGCTCCTGTATTGCGCGAAGGGGGTCACTGCTAAGCATTTTTCCGCCGACCGCGCCGTTTTGAGCCGTCTGCCCTCCTCGTCTCGGCGTAGCCCGTAGGGCGAAGACGAATCGGTGCGAGTTCGAAGCTATACGAAACAAGGGGCAACATTGTGCCACCGCAGCCCCGGCGGGGTTGACTCGGGCTCGCCTCACGCGCCCTCACCCCTGACGGGGCAAACAGCAGAGCTGTTTGTCCAAGCGGGCTTACCGCTCGCTACGCGAGCGCCCTAACGGGGCCGTCGCCCGCTTTCGAACTTCGTTCTCGCCCCTCCGGAATAAAGCACAAAAAAGCGCACCGTAGTGGTGCGCTTTTTGGTGCTAGGGCCGGTGGGGTTCGAACCCACGACCAAAGGATTATGAGTCCTCTGCTCTAACCGCTGAGCTACAGCCCCGCAGGGAGTGTACAGAAGAGAGGGGTAGGATGCAAGCTAAAAATGAGCGTGTTTTTGTCATGCTGGGATAAAATACGGAAAATGGTTGCCATGGGGTAGAAAAGCAGGTAGAATGACGGGTATGAAGCGAATGTTTGCTGCGATAGCGCTGATGATGAGCGGGGTGCTGGGAGCCTGGGGGGCCGATGAGCACCCGTTTTTCCAGACAAAAGGGTACCCTGAGTGGTCGAAGATGACGGTGGAGCAGTACCGGGTGGATCTGGCGGTTGCACTGGAGGAAACGGAGCAACAGCTGATAACGCTGAATCAGGTAAAGCCGGAGGAGGCTACATTTGAGAATACGTTTGTAGCCTATGCCCGACTGGGTGAGAACCTGCTGCAGGCGCAGGCAAATGCGGAGCTGCTGATGCTGATGAGGCCGACCCCGGAGCTGAAGGAAGCACAGCTGCAGGGGATGAGTCTTGTCACCCGGTTCATGGGGGATAATGCGGCGCATTTCAAGCTGAACAAGGTCATCAAGGCTGCCGCGGAGACCCCATGGGCCAGGGAGCTGGATGCCGGGCACCAGTATTACATGAAACTGGTGCAGGATGCGACGCGCCGCATGGGGGCAGACCTGACGCCGGAGCAGATAAAGCGCAAGGCTCAGATTGATGAAGAACTGCTGAAGCTGGAAAAAGAGTTTGAACAGCGGCTGATGACCGGACACAACACCTGGCAACTGGTGGTAACGGATGCCGCGGAGCTGAGGGGACTTCCTGAGTCATGGATGAACGCGGCAGCGGCCAATGCCGAGGCTGCCGGTATAGAACAACCGGCATGGGTGCTCACCCTGGCAGACAACACCGCCGAAGCAGCGCTGGTATTCTGTGAAAATGAAGAGACGCGCAGGAAGTGCTGGCTGGGCTACAACGGAGGCGGAACGAAACACCAGATTGACACGGAGGATATACTGCACCGCACATTCGAGCTGCGCCACGAGCTGGCGCAGCTGATGGGATTCCGCCATTTTGCAGATATGCAGGCGGAGCAGCGCATGACTGGTACGGCGGAAAAGGCTGTGGCTTTTGTGGACGGCATGCTGGCCGCGCTGAAACCGGCCTTTGATGCCGAAATGGCGACTTACCTGAAGAATCTGGAAAAAGCGAAAGGCAGCCCCCTGGGCCCCCTGCAGCCCTGGAATGTCTTCTACTATACGCAGAGACTGGCGGATGAGCCGGGTATGAGCCCGGCGCTGGTTATGCCCTACCTGCCGATGGAGAGCGTGCTGAGCGGCATGATGCAGATATGGAGCAAGATGCTGGGGGTGGAGTTCGAGGAAAGACAAACAGCCTGCGTGAATACAGGTGAAAGCGCACCGGAAAACGCGGTGGAAGTGTGGCACCCGGATGTGCGGGTTTTCGAGATGCGTGACACCGATACCGGGGTGCATCTGGGGTCGTTCTACCTGGATGTGCACGCTCGCGAGGAGAAGCGCCCGGGCAGCTGGTGCGCCCCGCTGCGGGTGGCACAGCCCGGCCCTGCGGGCGAAATAGTCGAACCGAACCTGGCCGTATTGTCCACCAGCATAGCCGCACCGGGAGAGGGATACCACCACCTGCTGCAGCTGGGGGATGTGAGCGAATTATTCCACGAGTTCGGGCACCTGATGCATATGCTGCTGGGGCACACACGCCTGCCCGGCACGCCCAGCGCCGATGTGGAGCCGGATTTTGTGGAGGTGCCCAGCATGCTGCAGGAAAGCTGGGTCTGGGAGCCGGAAGCCATTGCCATCTATACGCGCCACTGCATCACCGGAAAGCCCATGCCGGAAAGTCTGGCAAAGCAGATAAAAAACAGCAGCATGCGCACTTCTGTGGAGCCGTTGGTGCGCTCACTCTGCCTGGCCAAGCTGGATCTGGAGCTCAACATGCACTACCACGACAAGTACCGCGGGCGCTCGCTGGATGATGTGGCTGCGGAGCTGCTGGCACCCTGGCGCTTTCCCTACGCCACACCGGAGCCCTGCGAACTACGCTCTGCCCCTCACTGCATGAGCGCCACCTACGCCGCCAGCTACTACACCTACGCCTGGTCCGAAGCGCTGGCGGCAGATATATTCAGCAAGTTCAAAGCAGAGGGCGTGTTGAACCCCGCCACGGGAGCGGCCTACCGCAAGGCAATCCTGGCCCCGGGCAGCAGCCAGCCCGCCACCGAAATGTTCCGCAATTTCATGGGGCGCGACCCCGCCCCCGATGCACTGCTTCAGAAATACATCAGGAAATAAAACCAGTCCGGAATGAACAGTGCTAACCGGACACGCCGGTATCACCGGACCATACAATTCTAACCGGAAGTTATAGAGTAGTTTGCGGAGCGTCAGCGCAGCGGAATTTTGAGCCCGTCAGGGCGCTAGAATCATAGCCCGGGGCGTAAGCCCCAGGTATGGGATAAAAAGATACCAGAGCCCCGAGCGTAGCGAGTGGGCGGCAGAAGTCGGCGCAGCATCATAAGCCGTGGCCTCCCTGCCACCCCTCCACGTTGGTCGGGGCTCCAGTTATTTTTTTATTCCAAACCCAGCGTTCCGCCGCGTTGCGGCTCCACGCTGGGCTAATGATATACCGCCCTACGGGCTCAAATTTCGGCTCCCCGTTGGCTCGCCACCTTCCAATTTTACGGGCGGAATAGTATAGACCCGGCGCTTAGGCGGCTCAGGGCAGAGGCGACTCGGAGCTGGCCTCCTGGGCTGGCAGCTCAGGCGCGGGGCTGAGCTGCTGCGTTCCTTCAGCTGCCGGCGGCAATTCCACGTCTGTAAAAACGCCGAAGCATTCCTTCAGGAGAGCGTTTTCATAGCAGTTGGCATCAAACAGCCTAATCAGCTGATTTTTCATTGTATCAAACATCGAAGCGCATTCTGCAGCCAGCATCTCC
>JAZRBC010000093.1:0-7035 GCA_045634905.1 Akkermansia sp. | reverse complement strand
GGTCCATGCCCTGGCCGACCAGATCCGCGCCGCCCGTGCCCGCGCAGAAGCCGCCCGCCGCGCCCGCATCACCCGCCTCTGGGAAGAACACCAGACACGAAGGGAATGAAGGATGAATGTTGAATCTTGAATTTTGAATGTTGAATGTGTAATGCTTCCTGCGCCTCCGGCCCAGCGCTGGCAACTTCCGCTCCCTTAATCATTCTTCATTCTTCACCTTTCATCTTTCATCCCCCCACTAATCATTAATCACTAATCATTAATCATTGAAAACGCTTCCGGTGTGCCCGATTTCTCAGGCACACCGGCTTTTCTCTCTAATCTGTTACTGATTTCTCAGTACTGAATAATCTCTTGTCGGCTTACTTCCGGCGGCGGCGGGCGCAGAGGCCAGCCAGAGCCAGCAGGCTCAGCGTAGCCGTAGCAGGCTCAGGAATCGCCGGGGTGGAACCTCCCACAGCCGTTACCGTAGCACCGACAGTGGCCACCAGATTGCCGTTTACAACATTCACATCCTTGACATTATAGGCAACGGTGACGCTTTCTCTACCAACGGTGTAGGTAGCTTCAGTTGTGAAGCCGGCCTCAGCCGGGTCGAAAGTAACAGTTCCCTTCAGACCTGTAGCAAGAGTTACACTGAAGATGCCCAGGCTGGTGGTACCTTCAGCCAGCGCACCAACATCTATCGTGAAAGCGTCTGCAAATACTTCATCGCTGAGGACAACACCTGCGGAAACAATTTTGCCGGTTACGGAGCCGAGAAGAGCTTCATCACTCATGCTGACAACGGCACCATCGGCATAAACTGCGGCATCTGCAGAGGAGGTGATGCTGCCACTCTTGGTGACGGTATAGCTCAGCGTTGCGTCTTCAAGTATCAGCTGACCACCATTCACAACGGAGAACGTAGCAGCATCCGTCAGCGTAAGAGCAGAGCTCTTCAGTACACCGTGCTTCCCAATAGTGATGGTACCCGTACCCGTCTGTTCCACGTTGAACGTGGCGCTTGTGTAGTCGCTGTTGATGTTAATCGTGCCGGAACCACTCTGCTTGATGGTGCTGGCAGGGCCATCGCCTGTGATGAACTTCGAACCAACATAATTAGCTGACCATGTCGCTTTTCCCAGTTGTTCCTTACCAGTAACCATATTAATGGTGCCGTCGCCTGACTGTTCAATGTTAAGCTGCATTTTTTCGGCGCCGGAATCACCACGAATGATGATACCATTAAGATTCATGGTGCCACCAGTCTGCTTAATGTTGACAACCTCATCTTCAAAACGCAGTTTGTCTGCTTGTTGTGTTGCTGAATACCGCTCTGAGAGGGTCATTTCACCCCCATATTGGGTAATGCTGTCTGATTTGATGTAGTTTTTAGCATGAAGCACTATTTTACCCCCAAACTGCTCAATTGCACCATCGATAACACTTTGAAAATAGCCGTCATTGCTGGAAGGATACGTCTCCATTCCGTTGCTATTCGGTTTATTACCGATAGCAAGTGTACCGTCTGTTACTGTAACTCCCCCTGTAATGGTTGCTCCTATAAAAACGAAACCATCCCAACTGGAATCAACGTATTCACCATACCCGTATGTTGAAGTGCCATTACCAGACAATTTGTTCTCATCGGTTCCAATGTTAACCGTACCGCCTGAAATCGAGAGTGAACCAAGTTTAGCTGATCCTAAATCTACTATGCCACCTTCTACGGTTACTTTTCCTTCTACTTCCATTCCGCCGACATTATATGCTGTAGCGGCTGTAACAAGCACACCCTTGTTGTTAACATACTGATAGTATCCTTGACCACCCAACTGAACTTGTGCCCCACTTTTGACATTGACATCACCAGTTACATACAAGGTATTAGATTGTTCATACACATCATAATCTTTAAGCTCCTTGAAAACTTTGCCACCATTTCCGTCATTATCAAATACACCTACCTGAGAATCTGCACCTAAGATTAGATTGCCCTGATGCTTAACTATCTGGCTAGGATATTTTTCAAAACGCCCATCTTGTCCGAATGGGTTATGCGTGTCGGGATGTCCTACGTCAATGCGGATTGCACCGGTGCTAGCATCGATTACTTCGACATTAGCCGGAGTGGTTACTACGTATTTCTCCTCCGCAAAAGCCACCGCGGGCAGCACGGCCAGGGCGAAGAGGACTGTGGGTAAATGTAATTTCATATTATTGAGTGTGTATTGAGATTAGAATAGGGGCGCGCTGAGTTGAAAGGCCGGGGGCACGGGGCCCCCGTGTTTTGCCTTTCACACGCCGGGGAACATTCTATCGCATTGCGGATGCGAACCTGCACGGGGCGGGCTGGTGGGGGGCGGGGAGGGCTAATGGGTAGAGAGTTAGCTTGCCTATCGCCCGGCGGGTGGTCACAATAGGCGGCATGACCAGAACCGTATCAGACCAATTGGTGGAGATGCTGGCAGCGGCGGGGGTGAGGCGCATCTATGGCATGGCCGGCGATGCGCTGCACCCGCTCATGGAGGCGCTGCAGCGCGACTCGCGTATCCGCTGGGTACACGTGCGCCACGAGGAGACCGCCGCCTTTGCCGCCAGTGCCGAGGCGCAGCTCACCGGCGAGCTGGCGGTGTGCTGCGGCAGCTGTGGCCCGGGTAATATGCACCTCATCAACGGCCTGTACGATGCCGCCCGCAGCGGCGCCCCGGTGCTGGCGCTGGCGGCGCACCTGCCCACGCTGCAGATTGGCACCCACTGCCTGCACGAAACCCACCCCACCCTCTTTTTCCGCGAATGCACCGCCTATTGCGAGCTGGTGAGCCGCCCGCGGCAGATGCCGCCGGTGCTGGCCGAAGCCATGCGCACCGCCCGGGCGCGGCGCGGGGTGGGTATGCTGGTGCTGCCGGGGGATGTAGCCTCCATGCCGGCGGTGGATGATGCCGCGCTGCCGCCGGTGCTGCCCCCTGCCGCGCCGCAGCTGCAGCCGGCAGAGCCCGCCCTGCGGCGCATGGCCGCCATGCTGAATGCCTCGCAGCGCATTGCCTTTCTCTGCGGCATAGGCTGCGCCGGGGCGGCGGCAGAGGTCATTACCCTGGCGCGGCACCTGCAGGCTCCCGTGGCCTATACCCTGCGCGCCAAGGACCTGCTGGAAGCCGACAACCCGAACGCCGTGGGCATGAGCGGGCTGCTGGGCTGGGGAGCCGCGGTGCATGCCATCCTGCAGTGCGAGGTCCTCGTTCTCTGGGGTACCGATTTCCCCTATGCGGATTTCCTGCCGCGCGGCACCTGTGTCATCCAGGTGGATGCGGATGCCGCCGCCCTCGGCCGCCGGGTGCCGCTGCAGCTCGGGGTGCATGCCTCGGTGCAGGCCACCGCGCGCGGACTGCTGCCGCTGCTCAACCCCAACCGGTCAGATGACTTCCTGGCCGCCATGCGCACCCACCACGCCCGCGAGGTAGCCGCCATCTCCCGCCCCCTGCGCGTGGTGGATGAGTCTGCCCCGCTGCGGCCGGAGCTCCTCACCCGCCTGGTCAGCGACCACGCCGAGCCCGATGCCGTCTTCACCGTCGATACCGGCACACCCGATATCTGGTGCGCGCGCTACCTGCAGGCGCGCGGCACGCAGCGCATCCTCGGCTCCTTCAACCACGGCTCCATGGGCTGCGCCCTGGCCATGGGCATCGGGGCCAAGGCGCTGCACCCCGCGCGGCAGGTCATTGCCCTCTGCGGGGATGGCGGCATCTCCATGCTTGCCGGAGACCTCCTCACCCTCCTCCAGGAAGGCCTTGCGGTCAAAATACTCGTCTACAACAACTCCGAACTCGACTACGCCGCGCTGGAGCAGCTCCGCGCCGGCCTCTCCCACCCGCTCGGCACCGCCCTGTGCAGCACCAGTTTCGCCGCCGTGGCCCGCGCCATGGGGCTGCGCTCGTGGCGCATCTCCCGCGTGCACGAAGCCACCCCCGCCATCAAGGAATGGCTCCCCGCCCCCGGCCCCGCGCTGCTCGATGCCGCGGTGGACCGCCACGCACTCCCCCTCCCGCCCGGGCTTACCTTCATGCAGAGCCTCGGCTACTGCAAAAGCCTCGGCGAGCAATCCGCCCACGCCGCGCTGGATACGGCCAAACGCCTCCTCTTCGGCAACCCCCGGTTCTTTGCCTGAAACAACAGCGGGAACCCCACTGGTTCGCGGCGCGATCAATTATCATTTATTTCACTGAGCCCGGTTCTGCCGGGCTCAATTTAGACCGCCAACGGCGGATTTAGATGCCGCCCTTGGCGGCAATTTCGACCACACCGGAACGGTGTGGATTTCGATGCCCGCTCCCGGCGGGCAATGAAAGAATAGCATCGAAATCCGCCTGCGGCGATCGAGATTGCCACTGACGTGGCATCTAAATCTTCGCGTTGCTCAGTCTAAATTGAGTGCCGCATGAGCGGCACTCAGTGATATAAACACGCATTTACCGCTGAACTCTGGGGTACAGGTGAATATAAATATACGAATCGTTCTAACATCTTGATTCTGTCTGTTATTTATGATAGAGTGACCAGCGGTATATGAAATGGCATTGCATCAAATCGGGATTGTTCTGTGTGGCTGGGCTGCTTCTTGGGGCGTGCAGCAGCGTCACCCCGGATGAACCTGCGCCGCTGTTGCCTGCCCCTGCGGAGCTGCAGCAGAAGCTTATTCAGCAGAATGAGTTGACCATAGCGCGTACGCAGTCCGAATTTCCGAAAGTGCTGAAAGGTGGGCCGGGCTTCACCAAAGAGACAGCGTGGAAGATTCTCATCAAGCAGCGTGCTGCTGTATCCTATGAATATCTGGTACTGGGGCGCCTTGGTCTTGGTGAGCGGCAGATGCAGGCTCTTGTTGAGGAGAATGGGCGTTACTACGATGTGCATTATATCAGGGTTGAGCATGAGGGGGCTCTCTACCGGGTGGAGCAATGGTTTGATATTACGCCCTATTTCAAAGCTATGTGATTTATGTTCCGCCTGGTCATAGCTCTGGCTCTGCTCGGGGTGCCTCTGGAGGCGGCACCCTTCGTCATTGGCGTGCCCCAGGTGGCGGAATCTGCTGCAGAGCAGGCGGCTAATCTTGCGCGTAATGTCCGGGCGCTTGAGCGCCTGCAGAAAGCAGCCGGTCAATGTTCCTCCATGCGCCTTGTCCTGGCAGAATCTGCCGGGGCGCGCGTGAGGCGACCTGTGGAGCTGGGGCCGCTGTCGCCGCAGGAGCAGCAGCAGATGCGTGGGCTCATTTCGCGCATGAAACCGGTGAAAACCGCACCTGCAGGAGAGTTCGCCCTGCCGCATGTGGTGCGGCTGGAGCTGCTGGGGCAGGGAGGTCAGGAATTGGCAGGGGTGGATTATATGGACGTGGCACCTGAGGGGATGGTGAGTCCTCAGGGGTATGCTGCGGGCTCCCGCTTTGCGCTGCAAGGCAGCGATGCCACCGCCTGGCATCTTCTGATGAGGGCGGAGCATGCCCGAGCCATAGCCCATAACCCCGCCCCCACCCGCATGAGTACTCGCGGCCCTCGGCTTTCCAAGGCACCCGAGCCACCGGCCCCGGAGCCGGAGCCTGAATACAATCCTTTCGAGCAGGAGTATTACCACAAAAATTGTACACGACAGCACAAGGGGCATAAACACAAGAGCAGGAATCACTATTGCACGCATCCGCAGCACTGAGCGGGTGTATTGCAATCTAATTTATCACCGCAGCTCTACTTTTTACTGGCCTTATGGTCGGAAATGTGGTAGAGGATAGACCATGAAATGCTTATTGTTCAGCATGATGGCCTTGCTTGCACTGGGAGCGCAGGGTGGAGTGGAGGCGATGAAGAATCTGCAGAAGCCGGAAGCCGGGAAAGCTGCTCAGCTTTCATTCGGAGGTGAAGGGGGCCGCGAGTTCCTGTTGGATGGCGTGCCGTTCCAGATTCGCTCGGGTGAGATTCATCCGCAGCGTGTGCCGCGCCAGCACTGGCGCCACCGTATCCGCGCGGCAAAGGCTATGGGGCTGAACACGATTGCTTTCTACACGTTCTGGAACACGCTGGAGCAACCGGACGGCAGCTGGGATTTCAGCGGCCGCAATGATATAGGCGCGTTCATTGACCTGTGCCAGGAGGAAGGCATGTGGGTACTGTTCCGTCCCGGCCCCTATGTGTGCGGCGAGTGGGATCTGGGTGGGTTGCCCACCTATCTGCTGAAGGATGATGTGACTCCGCTGCGCTACACGGGCAACAGGCAGTTCATGGAGGCTCAGACCCGGTATCTGGAAAAAATGGCAGAAATCGCCATTCCGCGTCTCAGCAAAAATGGTGGCCCCATCCTCATGGTGCAGCTGGAGAATGAATACGGCAGCTACAAGAGCGAGCACGATGAACTTGCCTATATCGAATGGCTCAGGACCTTCTGGGAAAAGAAGGGGGCAGGCCCGTTCTACCTTTCCGAGGGTGGTGCTGACCACCACCTACGCTTTGTCCCGAAGGGGGTGGCTGTGGGGCTTGACCCTGCGGACAATGCCTGGCAGATGCGCACCGCGCTGCGTGTAGCACCCGGTGTGCCTGTATTCAGCAGCGAGACCTATCCCGGCTGGCTGCGCCACTGGGGCGAGGGTAACTGGACTCCCACGCGCAATACGCTCAATTCGGTGCGCTGGTACATGCGGGATGGCGTGTCGTTCAACCTCTTTGTGTTGCATGGAGGAACGAATTTCGGGCTGACCGCCGGCGCAAACACCAACCCCGATGGCTCAAAGTTCGAACCCGACCTCACCAGCTATGATTACGGCTCACCCATCGGAGAAAACGGCAATCTCACGAAGGAGTATTTTGAATACCGCGACATCATTAAGTCCGCCCTGCCGGAAGGGGCGGAGGTGCCGGAACCGGTGCAGCCGGTGGCCATGGAGATTCCTGCCTTTACGCCTCGGAAGGTATGCGGATTCCACGAGCTGAATGCTCCCCACCGCAAGGGAAAATCCGAGCATCCCAAGACACTGGAAGCCCTGGGGCAGAATCAGGGTATTGCTATTTATAATAC